>QKAR01000073.1 GCA_003246335.1 Spirochaetales bacterium
GAAACCGCGCAATTGAGCGCTACCGCGACGGCCAAAACCACGAAAATGGATTTGCCGACTCGACCGCGCAGACGATCCCCGAACCCGAGGAGGATCGGTCGCGCGTCCCGCACCCAGAGCAGGCCGGATACGCCCCACAGCAGGGAGACCAGCAAATTAGTCCGCCCCCCAACGTTCGCCAGCGAGCCCGCGTAATCCCAGGAAATAGAGCCGAATAACCGCTCTTGCGCAAAACCGCACAAGAACTGGAACGCGCCGCCGAGGATCGCGGCGAGTAAAAGGACGGTTAATTCCCGCCGTTTCCCGAGCCGCGAAAGCGCGAGCGTCATGAGGACCGCGCCAAGCCCATAGAGCGGGTTAAGCATCCCGTACAGCAAGCCGGTTCGGCTTTCGAACGCGCCGGTCGTCGCGAGACACCACGCCGATTCCATCAACACGCCGACGAAACTCGCCGCGAAAAATTCCAAAAAATAATCGAGCGCGTCGCCGGAGCGTCGAGCGTTAAGCGAATCCGTTTTTTTTCTCGCGATGCGGCGATCGATCGAGGGAAAGGCGCGCACGATACGGGCCATGCCGGAAGAACGGAACAGGAGCGTCTCGAACCGCGCCAAAAGCCGTTGCGTCGCCTCGGACGAATCGAGGGAAGCCCGCGCCCGAATCCGAGCCAAGCTCCCGGAGAGGTCGTGCTCGTTAAACCATTCGCGCACGTCGACCGATTCCCTGAAGTTTTCGACGAAAGCGGCGAGCCCGGCGATTTTTTCGCGAAGGGCGACGAGGGTTTTGAGCGTGAGCGCGAGATCGACGCCGATAACGGCCGCGAGAACTGCGGCGGCGGCCGATTGCCCCGCGGGGGGAACGCGCGCGAGGGCGGAAACGATCGCCGGATGGACGAGCCTGACGGCGACGACGCTCATCCCCCCGAATAAAAGGGAATTGAGCAGGCAGACGCGCCCGTGAATATTGAACTTATAATGCGAATAGTCCCACCACTTCGTGCGGAAAATCGTCTCGAGGGCCCATCCCGTCACGTATTCAAGAAACGAGGTGACGACTATGGCCATCGCGAAAAGATAGAAGACATTACCGGAAAAAGGCTCCAGGAGGAAAATGACGAGAAGGCCGCCGAACCCGTACACCGGGCAAAGGGGTCCGCCGAGAAAACCCCGATTGACGAATCTCCGCTCGATGACCGAGCAGTAGGCGACCTCGGAAACCCAACCGATAAAGCTGTACGCGACGAAAAGAAGGAAAACGAACGATAGGCTCACGAAACCCTCCCGCAGCACACTGTAGCAGGGCCCGGGAGTTTCGAGAAGCGGCGGAACCCCTTACGCGCGGGACATCCGACCGACGCGACCGATCAAGAGCCGCGCGGCCGTGTTAATCGCGAGTATGAAAAACACGAGGACGGTCGCCGACGAGAACGCCCGATCGGTGGAGATCCCCTCCGCGATGATGAGGTAAATGTGAACCGCGAGCGTTCGCGTGGAATCGAAAAGCCCCGAGGTGAGCTTGTAGTTCGAGCCCATCGTGTACAGCAAGGCGGCCGTCTCGCCGAGCGCGCGCCCGATCGCGAGGATGACGCCCGAGGCGATCGCGGGGAACGCGGCCGGAAGCACGACGCGGAAAATCGTCTGCACTTTCGTCGCGCCGAGCGCGAGGCTTCCTTCCTGCAGGGAACGGGGAATCGCTTTCAGGGCCTCCTCCGCCGTGCGAACGATGGTGGGCAGAATCATGAGCGTCACGGTCAGCGATCCCGAAAGAAGCGATATTCCCCAACCGAAAGTCTGGACGAACACGAGCATGCCGAATAGGCCGAAAATGATCGACGGCACGCCCGCGAGCGTTTCCGTTCCCAGGCGAATGATCCTGAGGAGTCGGCCCTCGCGCGCGTATTCAACAAGATAAATCGCCGCGAATATTCCCGGCGGTATCGAGAACAGCAGCGTCAGGGCTATCATCGCGAACGTGTTCAGGATGATGCTCGAAATGCCGCCGTATTTTCCCGAGTCCGTCGTCGGCTCGAGGATGAACGAGAGTTTTAGGTTCTGGCCCGACTCGCGCCGCGAAAGCTGGAGCGTCGGCATTTTGTCGGCGGTCGCGCGGTTCGCCATGACTATGCCGACGGCGCCGGAAGTCGACGAAAGCAGGGCGTAATACTCGTCCAGGGACATCGCCTTGACGCGAGGAACCGAGCTGGACGCGGCGTCGGTCTTTTTCGCCTTTCGCGCGAGCAGAATGTCCCGCGCGACGTCCGCGAGATACGTGCCGTCAGGGGGCTCGATGACGGTAACGGGGATGTCGCTTCCGTTCAGAGCGTCCCAGTTCGCGATTTGGCCCGCGAAAAGATCGGCGATGGCCGATTCCTCGATGGTGCCAACGCGATGGTTATCCCTAAGCTCGACGACGTCCGGGCTTACCGAAAGCGCGACGGGCCGGATTTTGACGAGCTTAACCGAGCGGCGGACGGACGGGTCCAAGGAGGCGAACGCCTTCGCGTCAACCAAGGCCGCCCCGCCTTTCTTCGCGGCGACCGCGCGGACGGCTTTTTCCGTGCTGCCGGGATACTCCACGAGCATACCGACTTCATCGACGGCCAAGGCGGCGGGCACCGCCTCCAGCGCGTCGTCGGAAACGTAGGGAAAGAGATCAATGCCCTGACCGTCGACTTTTTTCCAGTTCGTGTACTCGTCCGCGAACAGGTTTCGCACGAGGGTAAACGGCAGTTCTTTTTGGTGGATGTCCTTGTTGACGATGAGGGAAACGCCGTTAATCTCCGTTTCGGTCTTGGAGAGGACGCCGTACTCTATCAAGTTACTGAAGTAGAATCCGTTCCAAACGATGTACCCAAGGATGAGGATGAGCGAGGCGATCGTGAAAATCGCCGAAAAGCGGACGAATCCGACCGAAAGAATTTCCGAAAGGCGGGTTTTCCGTTTCATTGCTGCTGTTCCTTCATCGCGCTCTTAAGCGCGAGCTGTATGAAAATATTCAAGGCGAGAATAAAGACGAACAGGACGATGGCCGTGGTAAACAGCGCGGTAAGGTGCGTGCCTTCCGCGTAGGCCATATCCGTGATTATGTTCATGGTAAGGGTTCGGACCATGGAGAAAAGCCCGGTTGGCATGATCGGCGCGTTGCCGCCGACGAGGAGAACGGCCATCGTTTCGCCGAGCGCTCGGCCCATGCCGAGCACGACGCCGGTGATGATTCCCGAGCGGGCGGCGGGCAAAAGCACGCCCGATATGGTTTGCCACTGCGTGGCGCCGAGGGCGTACGAGCCCTCGCGCAAATCGTTCGGGACGGACCTGACGGAAACTTCCGTCATGTTGATGATAGTCGGCAGCGTCATGATCGCGAGGATGATCGCCGACGCGAGCACCGAGTAACCGTTTCCGCCGCCAAGGGCCCTGACGAGCGGAACGACCACTGCGATGCCGAAAAGTCCATAGATGACGGACGGGATCCCCGCGAGCAGCTCGACCGCCGCGCGAAGAGTTCCTCCCATCCGCTTCCCGGCCATTTCGGAAAGGAAGACGCCCGTCGCGACCCCGATGGGAACGGCGATCGCGAGGGACAGAAACGTAACGACGAGAGCGCCAACGATGAAAGAAAGAATGCCGTAGCCGGGATTTCCGGCGCGGGAAGGATTCCAGTCGGTGGAAAACAGGAAGTCTTTCACCGAAACGGTGCCGAACAGGGGCAACCCCTGGTGGAAAATGAACACGGTCATGAGCGCGACGCTGGTGATCGACACCAGGGCGCACGCCAGGAACGTTTTTTCCAATCCGGCCTCAAAAATCCTCTTTCCTCTTTTCACGCGATTCTCTCCTTCGCCCGACGCGAGTCATTGCGCCGGGCGCTTACGGTACTACTTGAGGGGAACGAATCCCGCTTCCTTCACGATGATCTTTCCGCGGGCGGAGAGGATGTAATCGATGAAGGCTTTCTCTACGGAACCGTCTTTCGCGGGTCCCTTGGTCGCCATATAGAGGTTGCGCGACAGGGGGTAGGCGCCCGAAAGGGTGGTCTCGACGCTCGGAATGGTTCCCTCAATGGAAAGGCCCTTACCGCCCGCTTTGGTGATTTCCTCTACGAAACCGAGGCCGACGTATCCGATGGCGCCCGGAGTGGTCGCGACTTTAGCGGCGACTTCGCCGTTTTCCTTGGCGACGATGGCGTTCTTGGTGAAGGCCATTTTCTTGGGATCGAGAACGAGTTCCTTGAACGTACCGTAAGTACCGGAAGTCTCGTCGCGGTTCACGACGACGAGGGGCTCGTTTTTGCCGCCGACCTGGCTCCAGTTGGTCACGTTGCCGGCGTAGATGTCGGCGAGCTGGGCCATCGAGAGGTTGGCGACCGAAATGTCCTTATTGACGACCACGACGATGGAGTCGCGGGCGATAACGACGGGGACGAGGCCGGCGTCAAGCTCGGACTGCTTCAGGTCGCGGGATGAACCGGCGAGGGAGAACGTGCCTTCGCCGAGCTGCTTAAGACCGGTACCGGAGCCGACTCCCTCGTACGCGACCTTAACGGCGGGATTGTCTTTGACGAATTGCTCGATCGCGACGTTGGCGATCGGGGCGACGGTCGTCGAGCCGCCGAAGGAATAGGTTCCCGAAAGGCTCGAAGCGGATGAGGTCGCCGGGGCGTCTTTTTTGCCCGAGGCGAAAACGAGCGCGGTACCCGCGGCGAGAGCGAGAACGACTGCGATTGTCTTTTTCATAGAAAATCTCCTCTTGAGAGTTTTGATAGACCTAAGCTAGTCATGCTCAATGAAAAGACTATCATCTTTGTGTTAAAATATGATTAAAACGGGATTTTCGCGGGACAAAAAACGCGGCCTATTGTATTTTTTTTTCATGAGCAATGAACGCATACTGGTTATCGACGATGAAGCGCCCATTCTCGAGCTGATTTCCTGGAATCTCGAAAAAGACGGATTTAAGGTAACGACTTGCGCTAACGGCGAAGACGCGATCAAAGCCGTCCGATCGGCGCCTCCCGACCTCGTACTCCTCGATCTCATGCTTCCGGGAATGAGCGGTATCGACGTCTGCCGCAAAATCAAGGAAACGCCGACGACGGCGGATATCCCGGTCATCATGGTGACCGCGAGAACGGAAGATTCCGACGAGATTCTCGGGCTCGAGCTCGGCGCGGACGATTATATCACGAAGCCCTTTTCGCCGAAAATCCTGCTGGCCCGCGTCAGGACGGCGCTCAGGCGCAAAAACCGCAAGCCGGTCGAACCCGAGGGCGAGCGAACGACGATTCACGGAATATCGATCGATCCCGTGCGCCATGAGGTTTTCTCCGACGGAAACCAATTGTTCCTTTCGGTCACGGAATTTCAAATTCTCGAATTCCTCGCGCAAAACCCGGGTCGGGTATTTTCCCGCACGCAGATTATCAGCGCCGTGAAAGGAAGCTCGTATCCGGTCACGGAACGTTCCATAGACGTGCAAATTCTCAGCATACGGAAAAAACTCGGCGACGCCGCCGATTGCGTCGAAACCGTTCGGGGCATAGGATATCGCATGAAGGACGAGTAGCGCATGGGAATAGCCGGCAGGAAACGAACGTGGATTTACCTCTTCACGGGCATGGCGGCCGTCATCCTCGTCGCGATGGCGGCGATCACCGCGGTAAGCCTGTACGCGCTCAGGCGCACCGCCCATCAGCAAACGGAAGATAACCTGCGGCAATTCTGCTTCGCCGTGGCCCACTTTCTCGACGCGGAGCCGGAGCGGCTTGAGTCAGCCTCGCTGCGTAAATTCTGCGAGAGCCTCGGTGCCGACCCGGATTTTCGCATCACGTACATTTCCGCCGACGGCACGGTCATCGCCGACTCGAACGCCGACCCAAACGCGCTCGAAAACCACCGGAGGAGACCCGAGGTCGCCGCCGCGCTCGCGGGACAAGAAGGCTCGTCCGTCCGGTTCAGCGAGAGCCTCGGCCGCCGCCTCGTGTATTACGCGATACCGCACGGCCCAAACGTCATCCGGCTCGCGGTATCTGTCGGCTACGTGGACACCGAGTCCCGCAACATCGCCTTCGTGCTCGTAATCGCCTCGGTACTCATCCTTTTCGCGACGCTTGGCGTATCGCTCCTCGTCGCGCGCCGACTGAGCGTTCCCCTTTCCGTGCTCGAAAAAGCCGCGCATTCCTACGCCGAGGGGCAGCTGAACATCCGGCTCAACGACGCGAAATTCCCGAAGGAATTCGCCGACCTCGCGACGACATTCTCGCTCATGTCCGCGAAACTCCGGGAAAAAATCGACGCTCTCGACGGGCAAAACCGGGAAACCGAGGCGATCCTCGCGAGCATGAACGACGCCCTCCTCGTTCTTTCGAGGGAAGGTACCGTCGTTCGGGCGAATCGCGCTGCGGAAGCGCTCTTCTCGGTGACTGAGCAGAGCGTCATCGGAAAACCGCTTATCCAGGCGGTCAGGAACACCGACGTCGTCGATTTCGCGCTCAGTCCCGCGGAAAACGAGACCGAGCGAACCGTTGAGCTTCGCGCCTCGGAACGCGACGGAGCGAGATACGCCCTCGCGCGCACGAACGTCATCCCCGGCAACGGGGACAAACTCCTCGTCCTCAGCGACGTAACCCGGCTCAAAAAACTCGAGCGCATTCGCAAGGATTTCGTCGCGAACGTCTCGCACGAGCTCAAGACGCCGGTAACGTCGATACAGGGATTCATCGAGACCTTGAAGGACGGGGCCCTCGACGACAAGGACGCAGCGCTTCGATTTCTTGACATTATGGACCAGCAATCGCATCGGCTCACCGAGATCATTCGCGACCTTCTGACCATATCCCGCCTGGAGCAAGGGGAGAGAGCCGTCATCGCGCGGGAACCGACCGACGTCGCAGCCCTGTTCGAAAACGTGCGAAACCTTTGCGCCGAGGAAGCGGCGAAGAAACGGACAAAACTTCGCTTTGAGTGCCCCGCGATGCCGCCCTGCGAGGTAAACGCGGGTCTCATAGAGCAGGCGGTCACGAACCTCGCGCTGAACGCCATTAAATACAGCCCCGAAAAAGCCACCGTGAAAGTCTCGGCTACTTTCGCGCGAAACGACTCGACCGGAAGCAATAGGCTCATCCTGAAAGTGGAAGACAACGGAATCGGGATTCCCGATAAAGATCTTTCGAGGATTTTCGAGCGATTTTACCGAGTGGACAAGGGTCGCAGTCGCGATCTCGGCGGAACGGGACTCGGGCTCTCGATAGTCCGGCACATCGCGCTCGCGCACGGCGGGTCCGTTTCCGTCGAAAGCGTCGAGGGCGAAGGCAGCGTTTTCACCATCGACATCCCCGCGTAAGCGACGACAGACAGGCGAATATCTGCTATATTTTGCGTGATGAAACGTAACGAAAATTTTTCGGTGATTTACGCGGACGACGACATCGTCGCGCTCAATAAATCCTCCGGCCTCCTCGTCGCCGCCGACCGCTGGGATCCGGACGCCGCGCGGCTCGATATCCTCGCCACGAAAGAACTCTGCGCCGACGGCCAGCGCCTTTTCGCCGTGCACCGAATCGACAAAGACACCTCGGGAATCGTCGTGTACGCGCGCAACGAGGAAGCGCACCGCGCGCTCAGCATGGCCTTCGAAAATCGCGCCGTCGACAAAACCTATCACGCCCTCGTCTACGGGCGCCCCGCGTGGGAAACCCTCGACGTGAACGTCCCGCTCCGGGCCGACGGCGACCAAAAGCATCGCACGGTAAAGGATACCCATAAAGGAAAGGCCGCGCTGACGAAATTCTCCGTGCTCGGGGAAGCGGGTCCCTTCACGTGGATCGAGGCGAAACCCGTCACCGGGAGAACGCACCAAATACGCGCGCACCTCGCGATTTCAGGGCTCACGATCGTCTGCGACCCGCTGTATGGGAAACCCGACGCGCTCTATCTCTCGAAAATAAAACGGAAGTGGCAAGGAGACGAATTCGAGGAACGGCCATTGCTTGACCGACTCGCCCTGCACGCCTATCGGATGCGCGTCGCGCATCCGCGCACCGGCGAGCCGATGGAATTCATCGCGCCCTATCCCAAGGATCTCGACACGACGAGAAAGCAGCTCGCGAAACTTTTTAAGGCCGATCCGCTCGCCGGCGAAAACGCAGAGGGCGGCGCTACCACTTCCGAGTGAGCCCGGATCCCTCGTGCCTCGCGTCGCGGGCATAGCCCCAAAGCTCCGGCCACATCTCGATGAGCCTTCCGTACCGGTCCGCGTACGCGCGGGCTTCCGACACGTTGAGGCCGCACCCGTCGGGCCCAAAAAGAAGCGTCGGCTCGCGAATGAATTCGTACACGTTTTCCAATAACTCTCTCACGTCGGCCGCCCAGGCGGCGGGCTGACCGCCATGGCGCTCGATCAAGCCCTCTAAATAATCAGCGTACGCGAGCGCGTTTTTCGCGATACCGCCGTGAACGGCCTCGGCGAAATCGAGCGGCCGCATCGCGGCGAAGGCCTGGACGTTTGCGCCGAATAATTCATACCGCGCGCGTGGGTCGACGCCTGATCGGGGCGGTGCGCATGCGGCGGAAATCGCCATCAGGCACGGCGCGATCGACGGCCTGAAACCCACAAGGTCGGCGCGAGAGAATTCGCGCGGCGTTTCAGGTCGGTGCAAAAAGCCGAAAGTCGGATACGCCATCCGTTCGCTGGGATGCAAGACCCGAAACGCGAAGCCGAAAAAACTATCCTCTTCATGGCTCGTAGGCATGAACGGAGGCAAAAACGATGTCCCGGCAAACCCAAGCTGCATTCCCATGATATACGATCCGTCGCCGACGCATTCCCTAGGCGATAACCTCGTCATAAAGCGGCTTAACCGCAAGGTTTCGTATCCATCATCGATCAGCGCCGCGCGGGCCCCGCCTTCGAGGCAAAGGGTTCCGCGCGCTACCCCGCAACCGGAATCGCCGTAACTGCCCGCGCACGCGACGGCTATATTCAAGCCCTCCTCCAGAGAGCGCGCGAATATACGCCGGTACTCGCCCGCGACGTCGATCTCGACCGCGCGGGGAAATTTCGTTATATCCTCTTCGCTCGAAAAATATCGATTTTCCCACGGAGACGCCGACGCGATGCTTTCCG
>QKAR01000060.1 GCA_003246335.1 Spirochaetales bacterium
ACTGTCGGCGACGACGCCGGCGATGCGGCCGATGGCGAGATCCTCGAACGCGAGGCCGACTTCGTCGTAGGTGGCGAGCGTTACGTCCGAATGCTTTCCGATCTCGATGGCTCCGGTCGTCCCGATCTGCGCGCCGACGGATTTGCCCTTGAGGTCGTCGATCGTGGTGACTCCGGTCGTCGTTTTCTGGACGACGAGTACCTGACCGGCGTTCGTGTACGGCTCGGAAAAGTCCATGGTTTGCTTTCGCTCGTCGGTAATGGTCACCGACGAGGAAATGGCGTCGTACGAGCCCGCGGCGAGCCCGGCGAAGATGCCGTCCCAGGCGGTGTTTTTGACCTCGATCTCAACCCCTGTCGCCTCGGAAATCGCCTTGAGCATATCCGGGCCGAAACCGACGATGTTTTTGTTCTCGTCGAGAAATTCCATCGGGGGCCACGTCGCGTCAGAGGCGACGACTAATTTCGTTTTGGTCGGGGCCGTCGTGGCGGCTTCTTTTTTCGCGCAGCCCGCGACGAAGAGCGCGAACGCGGCGCAGAGGGCGGCGATAATCGCTTTGTTGCGAAGTTTCATACAGGTTCCTCCTGATTTTAAAAAAACTACGTTATGCTATATATTTATGCATAAAAAGTCAATAAAAATCGATATTTATTCATTTTGAACGATTTTCGTGGATATTTATAAAAACGCGATTTGATTTTTTCCGAGTTTTTTCGCTTGATAGAGCGCGGCGTCGGCCCGCAGGAACATACCGTCGAAAGTTTCCTCGACGCGCGACTCGGTAACGCCGAGACTTACCGAGCCGAGGATTTCCTCGCCTTTTTCCGAATAATTCACGCTTCCGGCGATATCCGACCGAATGTCCTCCGCGATCGATTGGGCGATCTCTAATTGCGCCCCGGGCAAGAACACGAGAAATTCGTCGCCGCCGTATCGGCAGGCGATATCGGATTTTCTAATATGTTTTTTTATCGTCGAGCTCATTTTCGTCAGTATGATATCGCCGATGAGGTGGCCATATGTGTCGTTGACGTTCTTAAAATTATCGAGGTCGATCATGATAAGCGTCGAAATGGGCGGCATTTCGTTGTCTTTTTCCATTTGGGCGACTATTTCTCCGAGGTAGCGGCGGTTATACAAACCGGTGAGCGCGTCGATATTGGAAAGCGCTCGGTAATATCGTTCCCGTTCTTTGAGTCGGTCTTTTTCCGCGATTTCCAGGCGAATGAGATCGAATATCGAAAACGTGAAAAAAAGCGCGAATACGATAGAATTTACCATTGAGACGCCGCTCAGCCAAAATTGCGATTTTGCCGTGACCTGAAAACCTTTTATAAGAGACATGGTGAACAATATTGCCCACGCGTATAAGAAATAGCGCGAGGTTTGATGTCCTTTCGCGTATAGATAGTACGTGGCGCCGAGCATTAACCCCGAGCTTGCGCACATAAGCGGCGCTAAGACGCTATTCGCCATGTACACGGAACCGAAAATGCCTAAACAAGTCTCTCCCACGAATAAACTCATGAAAATGACGGTGACAGCGTAGACAAGTGGGATCCTCCGCTCAAAGCGCAGAACTCTGCGCGAAAAAAGAAAAATCGAGATGCCGAAAGCCCCAAAGGCTATCCACAAAATGGCGTTAGAGGCGAAAAAAGGAAGGCGATACAGAATTCCTAAGGGAAAGCCTTGCTGCAGCAACTCATATATCATGAAAAAAAGAAGGGAAATCGCGTTGAGTAGGAAATACCGCTCTCGGAGCACGAAAAACGAAAAAAGGTTGACGAGCACGATCGCCGCGAGCATACCGAATAACGCGCCGAAAAAACCGATCATCCGCTGCGTTTTGAGCATCATTTCCTCGTCGGTAACGACGGAAAGCGGAAGCTTTATGACATCGGACGATCTGACCTGCACGTAAACGAGTTCCCGTCGGTCAACGATGGGGGAAATCGGAAAAAACCACGAAAATGAATGAATCGTGTCGCCCCAATGAGGTTCCCGTATGCCCGCCCGAATTTCCCTCGTCCCAAAATATGCTTTTATCTCGTCGAGGTTTGCGCTCGCGATTTCTAGGTAATCCGTGGCGTCTCCCTGCGTCGGGACGCCGAGCGTACAGCGAATCCAAAACGTGGAACGCGTGTGGCCTTTCAAAATTTGGGGCGTTTGCTGTTGCTTGAAATGATTGGGTCGCGCGGTGACGTCCTCAATGGTCAGGTCTCCGGATGGATCTTCCAGAACGGCGACGGCGAGTATTCGCGAATCGCGAAACAGCGGTTCTTTCCCCGGTATCGCGTAGATGAGTACGCAGGCGAGCGCGCATAAAACTGGCACGACGAACAGCGGAACGTTTCTTTTTTGGAAAATAATCGGCCTGGGCGCGAGTTTCATTTTCGAAACATTATTGATTGGATGGGGGGTTTTGTCAAATCGGCTTTCCCTTCGTTGATTACGAGGAGGGCCTGCGCAAGCAATGCGCGGCGCACTGCGCAAAAAAATCTCAGCCCTGCGCAAACAGACGGGAAAACGATTGCTTTTGCCGTTTTTTTCATTGGCATGCTTTTTGCTTTATCTAACTGGCTTCCGCAGAAGCCAAAGGGGATACCATACATGAAGAAAATTTTATGCGCTTTTGTTTTGTGTTCGCTCGCGATCGTGAGTTCCTTCGCTTCCGGCGGACGCGATCTAACGACGATAGAAGGAAAACTCGCGGTTACGGACGGAACCCCCTGCATAGTCGTCGGAGATACGTCTTGGGCCCTTCCTTCCGGACCGTTTTATCAACTCGCGTGGGAAAACGGCGTGAAAGTCGGTGACGCGATTAAGGCCGAAGGTTATGGCATGACCCCTCCGACGGGCGCTTCGATTGCGGGCTCTCCACCGATGATGGGGCCGGGGGGCGCACAATCCCCGCGCGCGCAGAAAGCCGATATGCCGAGCATGAAGGGCCCCGAAGGCTCCGACGCCTCGCAAGCTCTGTTCATTCCGATCAAAGTATGGGTAAACGGAAAGCAAATCGATCTTTCCACGGTTAAAGGCGAGATGCCGAGGCCAATGCTCCTTTAGACGCCAAATAAGGGAAAACCGCTTATTCCGCGTCCCGTAAAGGGGCGCGAGAGTAAAAGACTTCGAGATTTTTTTTTTGCTTAGGATTTGGATGTCGTCGAGGGGCGAACCCTGGCGCGACTTTTTTTTTACGGTAAGCCGGCGCTACCCGTCGGCGTTGACCTCTCGGGCCCTCGAACCCGTATGGATATCATGGCTGAAAACTATCGCGTATTAATAATTGACGACGAAAAAAACGTTCGCGACTCGATCGCGAAATTCCTTTCTTTAGACGGTATTTCGTGCTTGGGCGCGGCAAGCGGTCCTGAAGGCCTCGAATGCATCGCGTCGGAAACGTTTGACGCGATAGTTCTCGATTTGCGCTTGCCGGGCATGGATGGCTTCGCCGTGCTTGATCGCATCGGCGCTCTGGGAACCGGGACTCCGGTGCTCATGATGAGCGCCCATGGCGAAATATCCGATGCCGTCGAGGCGATGCGTCTCGGCGCCGTGGATTATCTGGTGAAACCCTTTGATCCCGCCGAGCTCGCGATTCGCCTTACGCGGGCAATCAGGAACGCGCGCGAAATCGAGACGGCCCGACTTAGCTTACGAATTACCGATCGCGGCGATGCCCTCGCGCAGTGCGAGGAACCTTCCATGCGGGATTTGCTGGAGCTCACCCGCCGCGTCGCGAGTACTCCGTCGACCGTGCTCGTCACGGGAGAACGCGGCGTCGGGAAAGAGTCCTTCGCGCGCGAGATCCATCGCCTGAGCTCACGCGCGGCCGCGCCTTTCGTTTCGGTGAGTCTCCACTCCATTCCACCCGCGCTGGTGGAGAGCGAGCTTTTCGGTTGCGAGAAAGGATCGGTTCCCGGCGCAAACGCGCGGAAAATCGGCCTGTTCGAGCTTGCCTCGGGGGGAACGGTCTTCCTTGGCGAAATCGAGGAACTGTCCGCTCAAATGCAGGTAAAACTCCTCCGCGTCCTGCACGATAGGGCTGTTTTACGCGTCGGTGGCTCGCTCCCGATTCCCGTCGACGTACGCGTCGTAGCGGCCTCAAGTCGAAACATAGAAGACGCGGTTCGTTCGGGATCGTTTCGCGAGGATTTATATTTCAGGCTGAACGTCATTCGGCTCCGCGTTCCGTCCCTTCGGGATCGTCCGCGCGACATTGCCCCGCTCACCGCCTTTTTCCTGGCGCGGTTTGCCCGCGAGTCGAAAAAAGACGTGTCCTCGATTTCGACCGAGGCTCTGCGTTGCCTGGAAAAATACCCGTTCCCGGGCAACGTTCTCGAGCTCGAGAATTGCGTCGAGCGCGCGGTCGCCCTCTGCGGCTCGGGCGCGTTGCGGCCCGAAGATTTCGATCTTCGTTGCCCCCTGGGGGAAGGTTCCATCACGGCGAACGAAGCCTCGGCCGGTTCGTCGTCGGTGATGGTTTCGCTGATTCCCGGCGGAACGGGACCGGTAAGCGTGAAAGACGCGGAAAAGCGGGCGATCGCGCTCGCGCTCGCCCGAAATAACGGCCATCGCGAACGCTCCGCCCGAGAGTTAGGCATATCCCGTCGGACGCTCCTGACGAAAATCAAGGAATACGGCATACAGCCGCGGCGCGTCCTCGACGCCGCAAACGCGGAGGCGTGACGGCGCCTACGCTTCATTATGGGGAGTGAGTGTGCTATACTCGGCTCGCTATGAAAACTCGCATCCTCCTTGCCGACGACCATCGGTTGTTTCGGGAGGGAATCGCCGCCCTAATTAACGCGCGGCAGGATATGGAAACCGTGGGCGGCATGGGCGCCTCGGACGGAAAAGAGGCGATCCGATTGGCGATTGAATTTTCGCCGGACGTGGCGTTCCTGGACGTCGGCATGCCGATCTTAAACGGGATCGAGGCCGCGCGGATATTGACGGCTTCGTGCCCCCGCACGAAAATAATCGGGCTTTCGGGGCATGGGGAACATCGCCTTATCGTCGATATGCTTCGGGCGGGGGCTTCGGGGTACGTGCTCAAGAACTCCCCGTTCGAGGAGTTAGTCGCGGCCACGCATGCCGTCGTCGGTGGAAAAACCCACATTGACCCGGAGTTCTCCGGGGATCTGATAATGGAGTTAGTGCGCGGCGTTTCACCCGGCGCGACGTCCGCGTTCTCGCTTTTGACGAATCGAGAGCTTGAGATCGTGCAGGCGATCGCGGAAGGTAAATCGACGAAAGAAATCGCCTGCGCGCTTTCAATCAGCGTAAAAACGGTCGAAACGCATCGGCAGCAGATTATGGATAAACTTGGCGTCCACGGCGTGGCCGAGCTGACGCGATACGCCATTCGCGAGGAAATCGCGGAGGCGTAAGCCAGCCGCGCGGAACGGGTTGCGCGCGGCTGGGTTTCGTTATTTCTTCGGGGCGGCTTTCGGGGCTTCCTTCACGGGCGCCTTCGGGGCCTGCGCGGGGGCCGCTCCCTTATTCTTCGCTTTGTTGTCTCCCATACCATGTCTCCTTATTAGAGAAAAATATCCGGCTCCTTCCGAACCGGTGTATACTTACAGTACGCACAGGGAGGATTTTCTCCAACGGGAAAAAGCCTGATTTTGGGCTTCGTTTTCCCTGAGGGGGAATACGAAAAAATGCCGATCCAATCCATTTACGGAAATCCCGTACCCGTTTCGCTGCAAAAAAGCGCGGAACGAAGGTTTCGCCATTATGCCCGGAAATTTCGTTTTGACCCGAACGAGTCGCCCTCGCTCGTTCCCTCGCCTGAGGGCGTCGGCTACGGGGATTTTGGGATTTTAACCCTGCGCGACGGGACGGAGAGTTCCTCCGCTCCCGCGTTCCTCTCTGGCGAAACAGACTCCGGAGTCGCCTCGATCGCGGGAACGTCGGGAATCGCCGATGTCGCCGCCGTTTCTTCCGCTGGCTTCGACCTTGAGAACGGCGTCGTTCTCGGCACGATCAGGATGGGTTTTGGACATTGTCGCATGGCGATCGCCCTCGCGTCCGCCGCGCACTCGCTCGGATACGTGCCATACTGGTTCGACTTAATGTCGTTTTCCGGGACGGCGGCAAGCAAAACCATCCGTCATCTGGAAGACCTGTATAACCTTGGCTCGCGGATTTCCCAGCGCTCGCGCTTTTTCAATCGATACGTGTGGGATTACGTGACGAACTCCGCGGCGCAGAAATTGTCTCTTTCGGCGGAAGACGCGAGCCTGTCGCGGATTTTCGCCCCGCTGTACCGAGACCTTCCGCGCGACATGCCGTTTTTCTCGACTCACCCCTGGACGGGTCACGCCGCCGTGCACGCCGGAATGACCGACGTCGTCACCATCGTTCCCGACAATTACCCGATCGGTTTCCACGTCGTGGAGGGCAGCCGCCACGTCGTCCAGTCCCCATCAGCATATATGGGGTACCGGACGTTTCACTCGATGGGCGTCGGCATGCCGATTTCTCAGTCCATGCCGGCCGAAGATATCCGGATGGTCGGCCATTACGTCGACCACGAAATCGTCGCCGGCATCGAGGCCGACTGCGACGCGAGGCTCAAGCGCATTCGAGACGGTCGGCCCCGGCGATTCCTCCTCACCATGGGAGGCGCCGGCGCGCAGGTGCTCCGTTTCGCCGATATCGCGCGCACCTGCAAGTCCGCGATCGCGGACGGCAAACTTTCCCTGCTTATCAACATGGGCGACCACAAAGGCCGCTGGGCGGATTTGGAGAAGATGCTCCGCGCCGACGGTATGTCGTGGACACTGCATACGGAATGGGGGGAGACGAGGTCGTTCGTTGCGGAAGCTGCCGCAAGCGATGTCCGGGGCGTGCACGTTTTCCTGCATGACGACTTTTACTGCGCGGTGTACGCGACGAACCTTCTCATGCGCGTCGCCGACGTGATGGTAACGAAGCCGAGCGAGCTCTCGTATTATCCGGTGCCAAAGCTGTTTATCCAGCGCGTCGGGCGTCACGAGGCCTGGGGGGCCATTCGCGGCGCCGAAATCGGCGACGGGACGATCGAGACCGCCTCTGAAAGCGGATTGCGCCGTACGCTCGGCCTTTTGGCCACCGATAGGGATTTGCCGGAACTGTACTGCGCGCAGATTCTGCGCAATGCCCGCGATGGGCTGTATGACGGGGCGTATAATGCGGTGCGGCTCGCGTTTTCCTGGAAGAGCGGCGGGAAGCCCCTTACTTAACCGATACCACCGAAGCGACGCGCCCGTCTTTCGTGTAGACGCGCGTTTCGTTCGTTAAGTCGGGAAGTTGAGTCGTTCCCGAGAAAAAGGCGTAATACCACGTTCCCGGGGGGAGGGGCAGGGTGATTTCGTAGCGCCCCGGGCTCGTCTCCGTCATTTCGTACATGAAAGGGTCCCAGCCGTTAAAGGAGCCGGCAAGCCGGATTTCGTCCCCGCTTGCGCCCTCGTAGGTGAACCGCACTTGGCCTTCCGGCTCGCTCGCCGTCTTAAACACGTCGTAATAGTCGACGGGCAACGTCGAGACCATCATGCCGTTTTGATAGTCGTACTCCGTTTGACGATTGAGCGGATCGACCGTCCAAAGACCGTCGATCGACATGCGGTATTGGAGTTCCCGACTTTCCGGAGGGACTTCGGCGATATAAAAAAGCACGTCGTCGATTTTTTTCCCGTTTTCGTCCCGGTGCACGAGGCGCTTAAAGGGATGTTGCGTCTTATACTGCTCATGCGCGAAGGCGATGGCGGCGTATCGGGCGCTTCCCGTCGCCGTAAAAACGATGAAATGCCCCGCCTCGGTCGTGATTCTCGCGGGCGGCGCCGCGTCTTTGATCGTGGCGACGAGGTCGTTATAAGTAGAAGGGTCGATGCCGGCGCCCGAAACCGGGAACGCGACGGCTATTGCGGCGATTATCGCCAAATACCGTATTTTCATGTTAATTCTTTACAATTGTCGGATTTTCCATCAGAATCTTAACGCAAACCCGAAAAACGATCGGCGCGCATTTTTTTCCATTATATCGCATCGCTAAAGTCGACGGTTATTAAAACCGATTATCAGACAAAGACGCGCGAGGAACGAATAGGGATACCATGCCGGGATTGAAAAAACTCGAACAGATACGGAATCAGCTCACCGCTCTCGGTAAGGAACCGGAAGTAACCGCCGAATGGGGCGAAACTTTCGAGGAGTTTCCCTTGCCGACCGAAACGGCGTCCGCTCCCGATCTCGACGTCGATAGCTTGCTGTCCGGCTTGGGCGGTCCGGAATCCTCGCTCGACGCAAACCTCGGCGATATTTCCGCTTCCGACGCCGCGGACTCGGCAGCGGGTGACGATCTTGACGCCTTGCTCGCGGGTCTTTCTGCTCCCGCCGACGTAACCGCCTCGGAACCCGAAATCCCGACTTTCGACAACGCTTCCTTCGGCGACGGGCTCGATTCCCTGGTCGCTTCCGACGGATCGCCCGCTACGGGCGCTTCTTTCGACGATTTGCTTTCCTCTCTTCCTCTTGAAGACCTCGGCGCGGACACGGGCGATAATCGATCCGCTGAAACGCCGAGCCCGGAATCAGCCGCCGCCGAAGAGCATTTCCCGGAAATCGATCTGCCCGTCATGGATGGACTCGACGCGGATAATTTCGCGCTTCCGGACGATTTGCTGTCGGGTTTCGCGGCCGATATAGAGTCCGCGCGCGCGGAAAACGCTGACGGCGCCGCCGATGATTTTTCCGTTCCTTCGTCAGAACCGGACCTCTCCGCCGCCGATATCCCCGCGTCTCCGGAAGGGCTTGCGCCGCTTGAGGAGATTCCCGAGGCGGAGACGCTCTCTGACTTTGAAATCCCCGAGCCGTCTGGCGGGTCGGTACCTGATTCCGCTTTCCCTGAAATTCCCGGTCTCGAAGATATTCCTTCGGTTGATGCCCTGTCTGAGTCTGATTTTCCCGAGGACGCACCATCGGCCTCGATCCCCGAAGCCGAGGGGTTTTCGCTCGAAAACTTCGCCGACCCCGCGGCGGGTCTCGGCGCAGGTGACCTCGGCGGGTTTGAGCTTCCCGGCGATTTTGGCGCTTCGTTTCCCGAAGGCGA
>QKAR01000015.1 GCA_003246335.1 Spirochaetales bacterium
ACCCGCGTCGCCCCTTGGGGCTTCGAGCCGTCTATTTTCTGGCCGTAGGCGGTGAGCCACTTGAGCTCGACGCCGCCCCGCTCGCGCTGGGGAAGGAAGATGCTCGGGCCGGTCATCGGGCGGTGCTTCACGAGACCCATCATGACCGACTGCTTGGCCGCGTCCTGCATGATCGCGGTTTCGTAGATCGGGTTAATCAGGAACTGCTCGTTCGTCGCCATATTCCCCATCGGCTCACCTAAGGCCGCCTTCGTGGTCGCGAGCTGAAAGCCTTTTTCCGCCGTCCAGGCGAAGTCCCGCGGGTTGTTCCAGTTGTCGCTTTTAAGGTTCGGGCTGCAGTGAAGCTCGCCGAGCGTGGCGAGGTTTCCCGTCCAGGCGGCCGCGATCGCTTTCCCGAGCTGGTAGCAAAGCTCCGTCCGGGTCAGTTCCTTCGGGCTCGCTGCCTGGCCTTTCAGGTTTTGGCGCAGTTCCTTGAGCGTCCCTTTCAGGGCCTCAAGTTCCGTCGCCGTCGCGTCCTTCACCGACGAAAGCGCCTCGCCCAATTCCTCGAGAATTCCTTCCTTCTCGGCGAAATAGAGCGCCGCCTGGTTCTCGTCGGTAAAGCCGGTCTTTTCCACGCGCTTCATCCCTTTCAGTTTTTCGGTAAGGGTTTGAAGCATCACGTCTCCCATGTCTTCCTCCGTTTCAGTTATCGATTACGAGCGGCCAAAAGCCGCCGTTTCCTGAACGGGCGGTAGGGGCGCCTGTTCCGTTTGAATCTTTCGCCGTGGAGAATTTGGCTCTGCCAAATTCTCCCAGCGAATTCTTTTGCAAAGCAAAAGGATTCGCCGGTACGTTACAAATTGAGAACTCGAGTAATTCCTGTTTCCGAATAATGAGGTCGCAGGTCTCTTCCGGGTTTTTCTGGTGGTCGACCCCTTCCACTTCCTTCACGAGCATCCCGACGCTTCCCGCGCGGATCACGCCCGCTTTCACCCGCTCGCCGATCGCCCAGCCGAACTCGTCGTAAGCCTTATCGTTAAACCGGATCGTCCCGGAGAGCGCGTCCGTTACCGATAGCTCGCGCGCGATCCCGATCGCCGGTATGCTGTGGCAATGCGCCCAAAGGACTACCGGGTTTTCAAGATACCGTTCAAGCTCCCAGCCCGCCTGGTCCACGCGCTCGTCGAAGCGGTCGCGGTCAGCGGTCGAGAATACCCAAGGAACGCCGTCATCGGCGGTTGCGCCGCTTTTCCCGATAAAACCTCCCAAGATGGCCTCAAAGGGCGAGGCGAGTACGCCGCTTGCGGACGCTTCTTTTTTTACGAATGAGAAAAGATCTTGTTGCGTAACTTCCCTGAAAGCGCGTTCTCCCTTGAATCGATAGAGCATATTCAGCAAACCTCCTCATTGACGAACCGGTACATACGGGCCAAATAAATCATTTCGGACGTTGACCGCGCCCCGATCTTGGTCTGGGTGTTTCGCCGCATCGCGCTCACCGTTCCATGGGATATCCGCATTTCTTTCCCGATTTCCTTTATGGATAAGCCGCGTACCGTGAGTAGGAGGCATTCCTTCTCTTTTCCGGTAAGCTGAAAAAACTTCACCGGTACCTGCGCATCTTGCGCGAATAAGACGTCCCGCACGTTGCGGGGAAAGTATCGCTGGCGGTTCCGTATCGCGAACGACGCGCGGTCGTATTCATTTTTCGAGTCGATATTCGCGTACAAGACATCGATGCCCGCCTTTGCCATGAACGTGCCGATCCGCCCCTCGATCATGTGGGCGGCGTAGCAGATAATCGTGATGCTCCCAAAGAAGGCCCTGATCCTCGCTACCCGCGCCGTAAAATCGAATCCAAAATAGCCGGTACTCACGAAAAGCGCGGCGACGCACGATTCGTAGTGAAAGAGCTCGGTTTCCGTCTCGACGCAATCGCAATTGGCGATACCGAAAAGTTTACACACGAGGGGCTGCAGAATTAAAAACGCCTTGCTGTCAAAGCCAACCATTACGACTTCTTTTTCATTCATCGCTTTTTCCTTCTCGAATGTTTTTATTTGTCGACGGGAACGACGTTCCCCGGTCGGTACCACGTATCGCCCCACGCCTTCGTGGGCTTGCCGCGCGCGACGAGCACGTCATTGATCGTCTTCAAGCCCGCGGCCATCTCCTCGATGTCGCGCCTCGACTGCTCGTCCTCGCTCTTTTGCAGTTCCGGAATATTGGAAAGGTCGAACGCGCCGCGCTCGGCGAGGCCGAAGCGCGTAAAAAACTGCGTCTCCGCGATCAGCTCAAAGTTCTTCAATACGGGAATCAGGGTATATTTCCAAAACGCCGCGTGCTGGCTTTCGGTATCGGTGCCCGAAAGGTTCGCCTTCGCGTCCTGAATGTTCGCCACGCGGGGCGGAATGCCGTACTTCGCGAGTATCGTGTAGAGGTTCCACCGCTTGAGGTCAAAGAGCTTCAAGACGTCGGGCGAAAAGGTGAGGGGCCTAAACTCCGTTCCCTTGCCGATCACCGCGATCTTCCGGTGCTTCGCGCTCGCCCCGTATTTTCGTTCCCACCGCGCCTCGATGAGGTCGGCTTCCTCTTCCCGAATGAGCTGGTCGGTTTTAAGGATCCCTTGCGGAATCGCGTTGTGCTTCAAAAGGTCGCCGTTCGATTTGTTCGCCCAGCCGTCCTGGTCAAGCTCGTACCGGAGGGACACGAGCGGGGAAACGCCGCGAAAGGGATTCCACGGATTCCATTCCTTAAAGTGGACGATCTCGTCCGGCAGGATCGGCACGACGTCGCCGTCGCTCGAATAAAACCAGCGCGTGACAATTCCTCCCTCCACGCGCATGGTCATGCGCCGAGGGTTCAAAAGATGGATCTCCGCCGGGATTCCCCCGGAATAGTCCGTTCCGTAGTACCAGAACGCCTCTCCTTCGAGGAACCACCACGCGCTCGTTTCCTTCCACAGGTCGTAGCGGTTGAGCGTGCGATTCGGCTGATGAAAAAGGGAATAAACCGGGCCGGTGATTATGCGCTTGCCGTCTTTGGTAATGACGAACTCGGTCCGACCGATATTGCGCATGAGGATACCGATCGCGATATTCACCCATGCGTGGGTAAGGTAATAATCCTGATTGCCGGGTAGCTCGATCGCCTCGCCGAAGGGATCGTCATCCCCGCGATGAAGCGCGGTCGAAAAGCCTTCGAGCGCCTTTCGAAGCCCGGCGCGTATCTGCGCGAAGCGATTCGCGCGTCCTCCTTGGAGTGTCGTGTTTTTACTTTTCTTTAACATATATTTAACACTCCTTTTTTTAGTTCGCAAGAAAAAAAGAGAAATATTTGCTCTTTCCCTTTGCCCTTACGCGCATACGACGCCGTACTGCGCCTGGCTAAATATCGCGTAGCGCATCGCGTCCATGTAGTGGTCGTTTACCTTGACGATTTCGTTCGCCTCGTCCCGCGCGTAGTCGGCGATCTCCTGCAAGACCCCCGTGCACGTCGAACACACGAAAAAGCGCTTCTTTTCCATCAGTGCCGCGATATAGTCGATGCCGGAATCGACGCTGTTATTTGCCTTCACGCCGCCGGTAATTTCTTGAATGCGTTCCCCGCCTGCCGGATCGCAGAAGGTCGGGAAGATGTTCGCCGAGCCATCGCCGTTTCGGTACCAGCCGCGCGCGGCGAGTTCCTCGTTGAACGTCCGCGTCGGCATATTGTACGCGCCGTAGTCCGCGAACACGTACACCGCGCCGGCGATCCAGCCGACTTTCACGTTCGTGATGTTGAGCCCAAAGTCCTGTCCCGCCGTCACGAAGTCAAAGCGCTCGGGCATTTCCTCCGGGTCAAGAATCATTTCCTCCTCGAAACGATCGTAGACGACGCCGTCCGCCTTTACCCACAGCCCGTCGCGGAAGCGCGCCCGCTGTTTCTCCGGCATCGGGTCGAGGATGTCCTCGATGTAGTCCGACGCGAGGTTCTCCGCGTTGTCGGCCGGGTTCAGCACCATCGAGGCGTAGAGCTCGGGCTTCACGAGCGGCGTGTCCGTCCGCGCCTCGATCTTCCGGATGAACACCTTGTACGCCCAATGCATCGGGCTCGCCGGGTTGCAGTCGTACAGGAAAAGGTTTCGGCAACCGGGAATGTTCATCGCGAGGCGGCTATACGCGACGTTCACCGCCGCGTACGAAATCTGGCTCACCTCGTTAAAATAAATCGTGTTGTACTCGTGGCCGAGAATCTTGTCGACCTGCTCCTTGTCGCCAAGGCCGCCGATCCACACTTCCGAGCCGTTCCAAAGCCGGATGTAGTTGTCATGCGCGACGAGCTTGTACCGCGCTTTCCCCACGATTTTGTCGAGCCAGGGAATGAGCGTCTCGTGGAGGACCGAACTCCGCGCGTCCTTCGTGCGCAGTCGGCATATCAAGTGCCGGCTTCCCGCGTACCGCGCCGCCCGGAAAATAATGACGATCACGAGGATCGTCGTCTTCCCGCTTCGCGAGCCCCCAAACAAAAGGACGTGCTTCGCGCCCGACTTCAAAAGCGAAAGGGCCGCGCGCTGCACCCGCGTCGGGCGAAACGCGTTTTCACGCGCCAGCAAGCGCTACAGGCCCTCGAAGGAACCGTCAAAGAAAATCTCGAGCTGGCCTGAGCCGTCCTCGTCGCCTTTCTTCCCGTCCTTCCCGTACATCGTCCGCTCCATGTCGAAGGCCGCCTTAATGAACTCAAGGGCGTTCCCCTGCGTCACTTCGTCCTTTTCCATCGACTTGAGCTTCTGCGTGCCCTTTTCCAGCAAGAGACTCGTCGCTTCTAGGAACTGCTTTTCCCGCGCGACGAACTCCTTCTCCCGCTCCGCGCGGCGAAGGCCGTCGAGGTACTCGTCATACGCGCCCGAACGGCGCACCCACTCGTACTTCGCCGACCACTTGCACCACGCCCCGTACCGCGAGGAGGGAATCCCGCTCAGCGTCATCGCCTTCAGGATTCCCCGCTCCCGTCCGTAATCGCGATAGAGGCAGAACGCGTTCCACGCCGCGTTCGTCTCATCGCCCTTTCGCTCCCACTCCTCGGAAATGGATCACCTCCCTTCGGGTTTCGTTTTGTCCGGCTCAAGTTCCAGCGCGCTCAAAGACCGGATAATCCTGATGGCGTTCTCGTATTCGTCCGCCCACTCTCCATTACCCGATTCCTCCGCGCACGCCTTCCGCTTCCCCAGAAACCTCACCGCGCGCCTGATCCCGTCAAGCGTCAAATACGGCTTCTTCATGTTCCGGCCACCTCTTTCGGCTCTCTCGTCCGGCGTCCCTACTCGCCGGTAAAGAAAACCGTTTACCCGTCTCGGTTAAAAAAATACCCCTCATTCGACGCGGTGCGTCACTCAATTTTTCAGCCTTTTAAGGACTCGAACCCTGCTTTTTCAGCCTTCTTTTTTTGCAATACGGGACAACTTGCTAATACGCGCCTAAAACCGTCAGTCGCTCGTCATTGGGTTACGCTCGCCCGTATTTTTCCCCCGGGCAAATTGGAAATTGTGTGGGCGGGAACTGAACCCCGCAAGGCCTGCGAAACCTCCTGGTTTCGCTCGCGAGTTGGCCGTGCGGCCAAGCCTTGCGTGAACCCGTCCCCGCCCAGGAATCGTTTTTTTCGCCCCCGGGGGAAAAATAAAGGGGGCGGTCCGGCCTTTTTATTTTTCTGCCGACTTGTCGGTACAGCTTTGAAAATTGAATCGGACCAAAGGAGTTTTTATGAACGAGGTATCGGTGGTTACTGAGGGACGCGTTGAAACGTTTGAGCGCTTGCCGAGCAGGTTCGAACAGCCTGGATCTTTGAAACTGTACGACGCGGAAAGCCTGTTTCTTTTTCCGCGCATCGTCATCAATGAAGAAACGCGGTACGACATTTCCCAAACGGCGCGACGGTTGGGGATCTCAATGCCACTGCACGTTATGAGCGGTCTCTACGGGAAAAAAATATTCGTGGAAAAGCAAAACCCGTATAAAAACATTGAAACGCTTTGTCACGCGTTTCTCTATGCCGTCGACTGCGATCGCGGTAATTCTTATTCGCTCACGTTCTCCGTACCGGGGAACGGGGAAGCGCCGTACACCGCGCTCGCGTGTCTTTATACGCATCGCGCGCCCGTCATCGTTCTCTCGCTCGCGGGATAAAAAAAAGGCGGGGCGCAAGCTCTCTGCTCGCGCCCCGCCTTTTTCCATCCTTCAGGTTTTTTCTAACATCCCATCCTCGACCCGTCGGTAATTGAGCCGATCCGTCTTCTGAACGGAAACCGGCATTCCCTCGCGCAGGGTGATCTCGATACCGAACGTCCCGTGCTTCTGCGAATTGAGCCGAGAGCGAATCCACTCAAGAATCTCGTCGTTAATTTCCCGCACGGGATACCTCATACGAACTCCTCCGGCATGCGCCGCAACCCGTCAAGCCAGGCGAGAATATCCTCCCGCTTAAAGAGGATGCGCTTCCCCAGGCGAATATGCGGTATCGCTCCCCGCTGACACTGTTGATACAAAAGAGAGCCGGAACATCGCATCAGCTTCGCCGCCTCCTTGATATTGAGAATCGGTCCCTCGTCGTGTATCGCCGTGGCGCACTCGTCAGAATGAACAGAATCCACCGACCAGCCTCCTTCCTTCATGACTTTACGGAAAGGGTAGGACGAATCGGTGAGAAAAGGTTCCCTCATTTTTCCGGGTTTTTAACCTACTAACACTGCAAAAGCAGTGTTCGATAATGCCGCGACCCACATTAGGCGAACGAATCAAACGCCGACCCGACCGCGCGCGAAATAACCGAAAGATCCTCCTCGGTTTTGTGGTCGATATAATGCTTCGTCATCGCCGCGGTCATATGACCAAGCGCGAGCTGCGTTTGCCGCTCATTCACCTGTTGCGAAAGCGTTGTCCCGAAAAAATGCCGCCAGGAATGAAACACGATATTCCGCTCAACCCGCGCCGCTTCGGTAATCCCGATTTTCCCAAGCGCGGATTTAAAGCCGTCCAAAATAGGATTTTGCACGATCGGCTTATCGGGAAGAAGGCCCCAAAACACGAACTTCTCCGACTCCGGGATCTCATGCGTATTCTGGAGCAAGAGCGTCTTGAGCGCGTCCCGAACCTTCGGCAGAATCGGAATCTCCCGCGTGTGCCCATTCTTCGGCGCCTTAAGCCCGTCGATATTCTCCCAGTTATGCCGAATAAAAAGCCGATCCTCGCCAATATCCCCCGCGCGGAGCGCGCGGATTTCCCCCTGCCGGAGCCCCGTCGTCATCGCGACGAGACTCGCGACCCGCGCCCGCTCGTCGTCCCAGGGAACGCTGAAAAGCGCCTTCGCCTCCCGCATCGTCAGCACCCCGCGATCCTTCGCCGTCTTCTTCGCGTTATACCGCTTCAAGCCGACGCAAGGGTTTTCCTTGATTTTCTTATTCTCGAAAGCCCATTTATACGCGGTTTTCCCCGCGAGCATGATATAGTTCCGCGTCGCCCCCGAAAGCTCCTTGGCCTTCAGATGAATCTCAAACTCCCGCAGCCGCTCGGTCGTCACGTCCTCGAACAACGCATCGCCGAAAAACTCCTTCCAGTACGAAACCCGCTTAACCATATCCAGGCAATGCCGCTTCCCGATATCGTAATCATGCGCGACCTTGTCCTGCACATACGGGCTCGTGTCGTAATCCCAGAACGCGCGCAGATGATCCACAAGCCGCACTTTCGGCACTTCCGCTCGGGCGCGATAGGAAACGTCGAAGTCAAATTTCTTGAGTAGGTCAGAAAGGAGGGCCATATCGTCGGCAGTGAACTTATTTTCGCTCGCGAGGCTGGCGATGGTATTAATCGCAATCGAGGCTGTAACGTTTTGCCGTCTTCCTTTGACCGGAATACCGTTTTGCATCCAGTCGCAGGCAACCGTCATCGCGCGGGCCATATTCGTTTCGTGGGTGGATTTCGCCGTGGTTCTCTTGCGCAAGGTTTCATTTTGAAACTGTACGTAAAAGACACCGTTATTACGTTTAAAAAGATAAAACGGGCGCATACCGTACCTCTGCTCAATACCGGTGTAATTCGATAGAAACTAAGACACGATACCGCCCGTTGATAGGGAAAAGTATCAACTTCGCGACGCGAAGTTATAGATTGTATTTAACACACCGTCTGGTTGGACGACGTTTTCTTTCAGGATAAGAACTTACTTTGCTCACAAAGTTGCTCACAATTTGCAAGCACGAAAGAAGTTTCATACCTGCAATTTTAATAAGTTCTTATCCAGTAAGAAGATTTCTAATGCGTCCGGAGGGTCTCGAACCCCCGACCTACGGATTCGAAGTCCGTCGCTCTATCCAACTGAGCTACGGGCGCAAAAACGTTGCGAGCCGGAAAGAACACCTTCCGGGGATCTTTCCAAGGGTGCCTGGTGGGTTTCGAACCCACGACAGCCAGATCCACAATCTGGTGCTCTACCCCTGAACTACAGGCACCGAGTAATAACGAGAAACATTTTGCCAAAATATCGCTAAATTGTCAAGGTAGTTCGAGGCCCATTGTGGTTCATCTGACCAGCGGAAATTCGACATTCAACTACAGAGCATAGAGATCGTGAAGGAACGAACGACCAAGGCGCGATTTTGGAAGGAGTTACTAAGTCAAACGACGGAGAAATAAAAAAATTTGATTCCGATTGGTCAATTAAGTCGTGATAAACCGTATTGAACCGCCCCGGGTTCACCGGAGACTCTTTTACTTGAGTCCAGCCGCTACGGGCAGACTTTGAACATCAGTATAATACGCTTTTTCCAATTCGGCAGGAGGAATGTTTCCAATCGGTTCGAATAATCGGACAGTATTAAACC
>QKAR01000026.1 GCA_003246335.1 Spirochaetales bacterium
ACGGCCAATACCGAAAGGGCTACGATGAGCGCGAATAGGGCCGCGGCGGCGCCGTTCGTCATTCGTTTGAGCATGAAAAAACTCCTTTTCCGAAGAAAGGCAATCTGATAGAGAAACTTTCGAGCGTGTCGCCAAATTCGATCGTTTCCAGACTCTATCCTCGAAGTCCGAAAAAAATGATTCGTATACCAAAGTCTCCTGGCTTGAGGGGCGATATGAGCGCTTTCGCGCGACATACCCATTCCGTACAGTCTTCCCATCGCGGCTCCGGCGCGCGGCCGATACCCAACAGTGACTTACGTCGACGGAATTTTCCCCGTTCACAGTTACGGGCTAGCGGAGGATTTTCACCTCGCTTCCTTTGAAATATACGTTTGGACTGTATGATTTTTCACCGCCCCCGTCAAGGGAAGCGAGCGGGAAAAGATGGGCAAAGTTGAACCAAGACCGACGAAGGATTATAGTTAAAGGTGAATAAGGAGATACCACTATGAAAAGATTTACCCATATGTTCGCTTGTGGAGCGGCGCTCCTCGCGATAGGGGCACAAGGGTTCGCTATAACGATTGATATCACGGCTCCGACGATTTCGTTTACAGGTACGGATGCATCAGGAACCATACAACCAGCTATAGACGCTTATATGGGTAGCGCGATCAATACAAATATTGCGGATCTTGAAACGAAGGCAAATTCCACGCTCAGCACATACGGGGATCAAAACGATCTCGCGACCGGTTTCGCGAACGCGAATGCCTATTCAGCGCAAGCGGCGACCATGCAGGGCTTTCAGGGCTATAAAACTTTCGCCCTTATGTCCGGCCTGATGATCGGCGCCCAAATGCCCTCGCTCGACCCGAACGTTATCTCGGATATACCCAACCAAGTCGCCGATGATCCTGACCTGTACGCGGGGCTGGCGCCGGCAGTGAGCTTCGTCAATCTCGGTCTCAACGTCGGAAAAGTAGTCGGCATTTTTAACAAAGACTCGGGCGAAAAGCTCCAAAAGTGGTACGCCAACGTGAAATTCGGCACGGTTACCTACACGCAATCCATGGATGACGGGGATCTTGATTTTGCATCGACGAACTTCGGCGTCGGCGTCAACTATCAATGGGTGAATCCTTCAAAAAGCGTGTGGTTCGGCCTGTTCAAATGGCGCGGAGTCAACCTCGGAAGCGGACTCAATATTCAATCGACGTCCGTAAGCTTCACCTCAAAAATTGACCCCATCACCCAACCTATCGATGACGGCGGTAGCGGTGATATCACCGGAAACATCGTCGTGACCCCGAACATCGATCTTGGGCTCGATATGCTCACTTTCTCCATACCGCTTGAGGCGACTACATCGGTACAGCTCCTCTGGCTTGCAAACGTAAACTTCGGGCTCGGCGCGGATCTCGTGTTCGGCTCGTCGGATATTACCGCGAAAGCGTCGAGCGACGTCACGGTGACAAATCTTAAGTATGACGATGGATCAAACACAGCTACGGCCTCCGATTTCTCCGTCGCTCCCGGAACCCTCACTCTCGACGCGGGAACCGACGGCGGGCGTCCTTCCCTCGCGCGGCTTCGCGTCATGACGGGACTCGGCCTCAACTTTGGGCCGGTTAAAATCGATATCCCGATTTATTACTATCTGCTGTCAGGCTTGGCGTTCGGCGTAAGCGCCGGTATCGTCTGGTAAGAAAATCATTCGCCGGCGTAATCAGGCACCGGCGGATCGTATTTACGCGCGATGGCCGCGAGGGCGTCGCGCGTTTTTTTTTGGTTTCGCGCGGCGCCCTCGAGCGCGCGCTTTTTCGCGTTTCCGATATTGCCTTGGTAAAACTTCACGGAAAGCGGAATCCCGACGAGCAGGGAATCGGCAGAGCCGAACGCGAAAAAGGCGATCGCGGTGCCCCCGATCGACGCGGCGTTCACGGCGAACGCGTTCGTCGCGTCGCGCGGATACCCGGCAGCGAGCTGCCCGGCGCCCGGAAGGATGGCCGAGGCGGCCATCGCCGACTTCGGGCCGATCGACCGCGCGCGAGCCGCTTTCTCGATCGTTCGTCGGGCTTCGGCGACGTCGCCGGGCGAAATGAGCGACTCTCGGTCCAACAGTTCTACGCAGCGAAGCGCGCTCTCCCAATCGGCGTAATCGGCAGCGACGAGCGCGTTCGCGAGCACGACAGAGCGACGCGCATCCGTATCGAGACCCGGGGCGTCGATCAAGGATAGGAGCCTCACGCGCGAAAGCCCCGGATAGCCGCTTTTTTCCATAACCTCGAGCTCAAAACGGCAGAGCGCCGACGTATAGGAGGGGTTGCCCGCGATATAGTCGGAGAGGTACGCGTAGGCGCGCGCGTATTCGCCCAGGGAAAGGGAACACCGCGCGAGCGCGTAAAGCGTCTCGGGAGGGACCGTTTCGCCGGAGGCGGACGAAAGATACGCCGCGCGCTTATATTCGTGGAGGGCGAGCTCGATCGCGCCCGAAGACTCATAGGCGGCCGCCATTCGCGCGACGCCGTCCGCGTCGAGGGCATAAAGCACTTGAGTGACGCACGCGCAAGCGACGGCTAAAAAAAATTTACGGCGCATAGCGTTCCCGAACCGCGCGCGCTTCATTCGCTATGCCGCGCTCTTGAGCCTCGTTAAATCGAAGAGCCGCCTGATACGAGCCGTAGAGATTAACCGAGTACATAAGGGCCGAAGCTCCGCCGTATACCCACGGGCGAACCGCGTCGATCCCATCCCGCGAAAAGGCGTAAGCGGAAAAACAGGCCAGCACGCCCGTCGTCAAAAAAGAGACGAGACCGTCAGGGAGCTGACGCGCGTAGGCGCGGCCTAAGCCGGGAACGACGGCGGATAGCGCGAGGGCGAGCGGCGCGCTTTTCGGCCGGTATTCGCCGATCGATTTTTGAAGCGCGGCCATTCTTTCGTCGTCGGGATACCGGGCCGCGAGAGCCGACGCCGCCTCGTATTTTTTTCCGGATACCGCGGACGCGATGCGCAGGGAATCGAACGAGGGGCCGGACAGGCCGGAGCCGACAATCCCTCCCCCCGCCATAAAGGAAGCGAACTCAGGCTCGTAATCGCCGTCGAGCAAGGCGCTCGCGTACAGAAGGTTAACCGCCTCCGCCGTTTTTTGATCGTCGATCGACGAGCCGTACTCGGCGTACACCGACGCGACCGCGGCGTAATCTTTTTCGCCGTAATAGGCCGCCTCTAAGCCCGCGACCGCGGAAAAGTCCGGAGCGGCGTTCCCGAAAAGATAGCGGCGATACTCCAGGATGGCGCCCTTCCGGTCTCCCTCGGCGAGCAAGGACGCGGCGAAGCCGAGCGTGAGGTCCGAGTCGCCGATGCCGGCGAAAGGCGTCTCGGAAAAAACGAGCGAGCCCCGCGCGAGGAGTAAAAGGAGGATGGCGATTAATTCGCGGATTTTTTTCATCGGGCCACAGCCTCCGCCGGGGGGTCGATCAAAAGCCCATCCTCGGTTCGCGCATACAGGGCGCTGAACTGCGAGTTCATCGGGTTGCAGCGCAAGAGCCGGTCCATGCCCGCGAGAACGCCGACGGCCCCAAGGGATTTCGCGCTTTCCCCGAAATAGCGCGAGCACGTCGGGGAGAAAACGCACGAGTCGCCGTCTTGCGACGACACGAACGCGTGATAGGCGGCGAGTGACCCGTCAAGGACGATTTCCGCGTCGGACGGCGCGCGGTCGTCGCGCGGGAGAGTCGCGCAGGACGAGAGCGCGAGCGCGGCGGCGAGCGAGGCTATCGCGGCGAAACGTACGGTCGCGCCGGTCACTGCATCACCTGAAGGGCGCACCCGGCTGGAAGCGAGAAATTCGCGATGGAATCGGGAAGCGGGGAGCCAACCGTCGCGCCGCCGATGTCCAAAGCGACGGAAGAAAGCGCCGAGCCGTCGTCGTAAAACGTCTTCGTCGACACGCGACGGGGATACGCGGGTGCGGCGGCGGAAGCGAGGGAATAATCGGAATATTCCGACACGAGCAAAACGTTTTTTTTCTTGCCGAATATCTCGATCTTGACCACGTTTTGGCTTCCGTCCATCAAGGTCGTCGCCTTATCGATTTGGCGCGCGGATTTCTTCGGGGGTTTCCATGCCGACGAGAAATTCTGCCCGGCTTTGGAGACCGCGCCCATCGTGAAGCCGAGCGAGCCCAAGCCCTTATCGCCGTAAAGCAAATACAGGAATTCGCTCTCAAACACCATCGGCTGATCCGAGTCGTAGTCGAGGCGAATCGCCCGATTGGAATCGGGATAGTAAATGAGGGTCTGTCGCGCGTCGTAAAAAATGATCTGCCGAACGGGACTCTCGACGCTGACGCAAAACAAATGCGGGGACGCGCGGTAGTACGCGGTACCCCGCGTCTCGTCGACGCCCGACTCCTTGGTTTGCCTCCGAGAGAAATCCCACGAAGCCGTGGGCGGCGGGGTTTCGGCCCCGGCGAGCGCGTTGCCAAAAGCGCCGAGGGCGAGGATTATCGCGAAAAGGCGGGTCGTTTTTCCGAAATTCACTGATGCCATGCGCGCATTTTACCCGACACAGGGTTTACCCACAAGCCGGAACACGGGCGAGCGTCACTCATCGGACGATTCAAGGACGGAGGAGAGCTCGGCGTAGCGGAGTGACACGAGCGAAAGGTCGTCGGCGTGGAGGCACGAGCGCATGGCGTCCACGGTGACGTTCGCCTGGTCGACGTATGCCTGCGTCTCAGGGTCGTCCCCAGCGGCCGCGAATTGCTCTTTCATCGCCTCGTCGAAATACATAATAGCCGTGCCGTACCCGATCACGACGTATTTCTCGAATCCGTTATCGCCCAAACCGTGATTCTTGAATACCGCGACGACCTCCGAGGGAAGCTGAGTCGCGCGGAGTTTCGCGATGCTGGAGCGGATCGCGTCGGGGCTCACGGGGGATCCCTCGGAGTCGACGAGGGCCGTGTCGGCGAAGTAGTCGTCGTAGTTTCCGTTAAGCGCCGAGAGGTCGGCCTCGATGCCCTCGTATTCCGCGATGAACGTGTCTATATCCCGCGACGTAAGGATTTTTTTCGGCGCCGTTTGCGCGAAGGCGACGGAAGCGAGAACGAGAAGGGCGAACGCGCAAAGTTTTTTTCGGATCATGGGAACTCCTTTGAAAGGGGCCCGCGACGGGCCCCGAGTCATCCCATCACTCTACCACTACTTTCTTGAGTTTCCAAATATCCCTGACGTAATCCTCTATCGTGCGATCGGAGCTGAACTTTCCTGACCGAGCGACGTTGAGCAGGGCCATCTTCGCCCATCGCCGCGGGTCCGCGTACGCGGACTCGAGCGCGTCATGCGCCGCGGCGTACGACTCGAAATCCGCGAGCACGTAATACACGTCGGGCCGCTGGCCGTCGACCCCATAGAGCAGGGAATCGTACAACTCGCGGAACGATTGATCTCCGGGAACCCCGAAGGTGCCGTCGATCAATTGGTCGAGGACGCGCGAAAGGCGCGGGTTCCGGGATACGTATTCCTGCGGGCCGTAGCTGTGGGCAAGCTCGATCCCCTGGATTTCCGCGGTCGTCAGGCCGAAAATGAAGGCGTTCTCCTCGCCCGCCTCCTCGACGATCTCGATGTTCGCGCCGTCGAGGGTGCCGACCGTCACCGCGCCGTTAATCATGAACTTCATGTTGCCGGTTCCGGACGCCTCCTTGCCGGCGGTCGAGATTTGCTCGGATACGTCCGACGCGGGGAAAAGTTTTTCGGCGAGCGAGACGCGGTAGTTCTCTACGAACACGACGCGGATTTTTCCCTTCACGCGCGGGTCGTTGTTCACGCGCTCGGCTACCGAGTTGATGAGCTTGATGACGCTTTTCGCGCGCCGATAGCCCGACGCGGCCTTCGCGCCGAAAATGTACGTGTGCGGGACGGGATCGTAGGTGGCGTCGTCAACGACGCGGTTATACCGATCGATCACGTGGAGGACGTTCAGGAGCTGGCGCTTATACTCGTGGAGCCGCTTGATCTGCACGTCGAAAATCGAGTCCGGATCGATGAAGACGTTTTGGCTCTCCTTGAGGTATCGGGCGAGATCGACCTTGTTTTCCCGCTTGATCGCCATGAACTCGTCGAGGCTCGCGGGATCGTCGGCGAATTTTTCGAGCGCGGTCAGGCGCGCAAGGTCTTTTTCCCAGCCGTGCCCGATTTTCGCGGTGATGAACGCGGCAAGGCGAGGGTTCGCCGACACGAGCCAGCGCCGTTGGGTGACGCCGTTCGTTTTGTTATTGAACTTCTGCGGGTATAGGTCGTACCAGTCGGCGAGTTCCACGCTCTTGAGGATCTCGGTATGCAGGGCGGCGACGCCGTTTACCGAGAACGAGCCGACGATGGCGAGCCAGGCCATATGGATTTTTCCGTCGGCGATAATCGCCATGCGGTTTTGCCGCTGCCAGTCCCCGGGATATTTCGCCCGCAAGTCGGCGACGAAGCGGCGGTTAATTTCCTCCACGATCTGGTAGACGCGAGGAATGAGCCCCTGAAAGATATCGATGGGCCATTTCTCGAGCGCCTCGGCGAGAATCGTGTGATTTGTGTAGGCGAACGTTTTCGTCACGATGAGCCAGGCGTCTTCCCATCCGAGCCCGTTTTCGTCCATGAGAATGCGCATGAGCTCCGGTATCGCCACGACCGGATGCGTGTCGTTGAGCTGAATCACGTTATATTTCGGGAAATCCTTGAATTCCGCGCCGTGGTCCCGCTTGAATTTCCCGACGAGGTCCTGAAGGCTCGCCGAGGTGAAAAAGTACTGCTGCTTCAGGCGAAGCGCCTTTCCCGAGGGGCCCGAATCGTTCGGGTAGAGCACGCGCGAAATATTCTCGGCGCTGTTTTGCCGCTCGACCGCGCGGTTATAGTGCATATCGTTAAAAAGTTGCAGGTCAAAGCCGTTTTCAGAGCTCGCCTCCCATAGGCGCAGGCGATTTACCGTTTTCGTATCGAAGCCCAGGATCGGCACGTCATAGGGCGTCGCCGTCACTTCTTCCGCGCCCTCGAGCCGAAACGCGACTTTACCGCTCGCGCGCTTTTCCGCGATCGGCGTGCCGCCGAACAGTACTTTTACCGCGAGGTCGGATCGCTTCACTTCCCAGGGGTCGCGATGCTTGAGCCAATTATCCGGATACTCGACTTGGTAGCCGTTTTCGATGCGCTGCTCGAACATGCCGTACTGATAGCGAATGCCGTAGCCGTGGCCCGGATAATCGAGGGTCGCGAGGGAATCGAGAAAACAGGCGGCGAGGCGGCCTAAGCCGCCGTTTCCCAGGCCCGCGTCCGGTTCCTCGTCCTCAATCGACGTATAGTTAAAATTGAGCTCGCACAGGGCTTCCCGAACGGCGTCCATTATCCCGAAATTAATGAGATTATTGCTCAGAGCGCGGCCCATGAGGAATTCCGCGGAAAGATAGTACATTTGCCGAACTTGGCCTTCCTCGTATTCCTTGCGGGTCGCCATCCAGTTCGTCTGAATATGGTCCATGATGGTGGTGGAAACGGCATCGTAAATGTCGTGTGAGTTCGCTTCTTCGAGATTTTTCCCGTATTGTCGCTTCAGCCGGGTTCGGATCGAGTTTTTGAATTTTTCCTTGTCGAAATCCATATGCAAGACTCTCCTTGTTACTAAACCGGTTTACTTTCGGCAATACTATACTAGTTTCGCCAGCAAGACAACACTTGTCCGGGAAAGAATGACGTATTTTTCCTGATTTTGGAGCGGCTCCTCGTTTCCGGCCGCTAAAAAGTCGTGGGGCGCGTCATAGGATGTGTCGACGACGCGGAACCATTTTTTTCCCGCGGCCGGCGGGCAAATCGTGGCGGTAATATCCCGTTGGGACGAATTGAACATGATGAAAAAATCGTTCGGCTCGCAATCGCTCATCACCGCGCCGCACGAGCCGGAAAGCCGATACGCTACGTACCGGTCGAGGCGCGTCCAGTCGGGCGAGCAGCCGCGCTCGTCGAACCATTCGACGTCGGGGAGCTGATGGGAGGAGACCGCGCGGCCCGAAAGGAATTCATGGCGCTGAAACGCGCGATGGGCGCGGCGAAACGCGATGGCGAGCCGGGTAAACCGAAGCACGTCGGCGTGCGCGGAGAGAAAGCCCCAATCAAGCCAGGAAAGCTCGTTGTCCTGACAATAGGCGTTATTGTTTCCCGCCTGGGTGCGACGAACCTCGTCGCCCATCAGGATCATCGGAGTCCCGATCGACACGAGCAGGGAAAGGAGCATGTTTTTCAGCTGACGGTCGCGAATCGCCTCGACGCGGGGATTATCGGTCTCGCCCTCGATCCCGTAGTTATAGCTCACGTTATGGTCGCTGCCGTCCCGATTTTCCTCGCCGTTCGCGTCGTTATGCTTGCCGTTGTACGACACGAGGTCATTCAGGGTGAAGCCGTCGTGGCTCGTCAGGAAATTGACCGAATGAAACGGCTTCCTCCCGTCGCGAAGATAGAGATCTGACGAGCCGGCGAGCCGCGTCGCGAAATGATGCGACATCCCCGGGTCGCCGCGCCAGAATTTACGGACGTCGTCGCGGAAGCGATCGTTCCACTCGGCCCAACGCCCGCCGGGAAACCAGCCTACCTGGTAGGCGCCGCCGGCGTCCCAAGCCTCGGCGATTATTTTCGTGTTGCGCAAAATGGGGTCCTCGGCGATGCGCTCGAGCATCGGCGGGTTCTCCAGGATGTTGCCCCGTTGGTCCCGGCCCAGTATGGAGCCGAGATCGAAGCGGAAACCGTCGACGTGCATCTCGGTCACCCAATATCGCAGGCAATCGATGATGAGCGTGCGCACGACCGGGTGATTGCAGTTCACCGTGTTGCCGCAGCCGGAATAGTTTCGATAATACCTGCGGTCATCCTCGAGCATGTAATAAATGGGATTGTCGAAGCCGCGGAAGCACATCGTCACGCCGCGCTCGTTTCCCTCGGCGGTATGGTTGAAAACGATGTCGAGAATGACCTCTATTCCCGCGCGATGGAGCTCGCGAACCATTTCCTTGAATTCGCGAACCGGCCCCGATCCCGCGCGGTCGGAGGAAAACGTCGCCTTCGGCGCGAAGAACGATATCGTGCTGTATCCCCAATAATTGCGCAAGGACTCGCCGGTTGCGGGGTTCGACCGGGAATTCTCGAACTCGTCGAATTCGTTGATCGGCAGCAGTTCGAGGCTCGTGATCCCCAGCTCGCGCAAATAGGGGATCGACTCGATCACGCCCCGGTACGTTCCCGGGTGAGCGGCAGGCGACGAGGGATGCACGGAAAGGCCCCGTACGTGCGCCTCGTACACGACGCTCATGCGCAGCGGGTAATTGAGCGGTCGGTCGCCGGCCCAGTCGAAATCGTCGTCGTCGACGACGACGCATTTGGGAAAATTTTTCGCCGATCGGAGGGAGGAGAATGCGAGGTCGGCATCGATATGCGGGGGAGGAGGGGACGCGTCGCGCATTCCCGCGAATATCGAGGTCTCCGTCAGGACTTTCGCGTAGGGATCCAACAGATATTTGTTGACGTTGAAGCGAAGCCCGTCGCTCGGGCGAAAGGGTCCGTCGACGCGGTACAAATACAGCGATTCCGCCGAAAGCCCTTCGACGAAAACATGCCAGATGTCGCCGGTTCGGTTCGTTTTCGCGTTAAATTGAAAAGTCTGATACGGCTCCTCATCCGCCGCCTCGCGGAAAAAATCCAGGAAGACGGCGGTGCCGTTTCGGGTAAAGACGCTGAAATTCACCCCGCCTTCCACGACGGTGGCACCTTGAGGAAGCGGTTTGCCCGGTAAAAAGCGCAAGTTTCCCATATGACGAGTGAAAGTATAGTGAGTTCGCCCGATTTATGCTAGAATAATCGCATTCGCGAGACTCGGGAAACAAACGAGAGAAAAAATGAAAAGTATTCCAATTGTTTGCAAGACAGCCTCGACGCTGAAGGCGTTCGAGCGCGCGTGCGCGAAATCCTCCGGGGAGTTCATGCCGGTCGCCCTCGACTCGCACGACGAAATCATCAATTACCTGAAATACGAATTGCCCGAAATTAAGATCATAGACTTCGGGGACCCCGATCTCGCGAGCGACGCGCTCATGCGCGTCATCCATGGGGATCCGTGGCTCCTGTTCGGCGGCATCATCGCCGTCGTCGACACGCCGCAGGAAAAAGCGGGCCTCGAGAAACGGCGCGACCCGAACATCCTGCTCGTCATCGTCCGGGCCGACTTCGAGCAGAACGCCGAGCGGCTGCTGCGCATCACCAAGCAAAACAAGCAATTCCTCTTTAACCGGGGCATGCAGCAGCAGATGAACACCGACGAGCTCGGCTCGTTCACAAGCGACAACGACCCGACCGACATCCTCTTCTACTGCAACCTCATCACGAGCTACCTCTATAACACGAACCGCATCAACGACGAGGGCCGCGCGGGGATACAGGGCGCGCTGATGGAGCTTCTCCTCAACGCGGTCGAGCACGGCAACTGCAAAATATCCTACGACGAAAAGACCGAGTGGCTCGCGGCGGGCAAAAACATGCTCGACCTCATCGCGACGAAAACGGCCGAGCCCGGCGTCGCCGAAAAAAAAGTCTACATCTCATACGAGATAACGAACGCGAAAACGAAAATCACCGTGCGGGACGACGGCGACGGCTTTGACTGGCAATCTCATCTTGCCGCCGACATGACGGCGGGCTTGCACGGCATGGGCATCAAGCTCGCCGAATCGTTCGTGTCGGCGATCAAGTACAATGACCGAGGGAACGAGGCGTCGTTCGAGATCGCGAACCAGAAAAACTCGACGAACAGCATACCGGTCATCATGAAGGAACAGCAGGTCCTCAATTTCATCGACAAGCAACTCGTGTGCCGCGAGAACGAGACGACGAACGATTTGTACTACATCATTTCCGGCAAATACGCGGTATACGTGCAGCGAAAGCTCGTTTCGGTCATCACGCCGAAAGACATGTTCATCGGAGAGATGTCCTTCCTTTTAAACGATCGCCGCTCCGCGACCGTCATTTCCATTGGCAGGGGTTCGCTCGTGAAAATCCCGAAAATGGAATTCATCACCCTGATTAGGCAAAACCCCCATTACGGGATTTTCCTCTCGCGCCTACTCGCGCAGAGGCTCGCGAAGCAATCGAACCAAACGGTGCAGATCCGCGACGAATTCAACAAAATAAAGTCGAGGCTCGAAAGCATCGAGTCGCCGAGCGCGTAGGCGATGAGAGACGATCCAATATCCCGGGAAATTCTCAGGCTCGGCAAGGACGATTCCGTCGTTTTCGTCTTTCCGTCCGATATCGCCGCGAAGCTCTGGCTCGCGAAGTCGCTTGAGCTCACGGGGCTAGGGACCCTTCCCGCGGAGCGCTTCATCGCGTGGGACCGCTTCAAGGAAACGGCCGCGCGCGAGTCGGTCGCGGGCAAGTCGCCGGTATCTTCCGTCGTCAGAAAGCTCTACGCGCTCGCGCTCGCAGAGCGAAACGCGAAGGCGGGAGAGCCCCTACTCAGGGAGATTATCCCCGAAGACTACGCGAAAACGGGAAGCGTGTTCGCGTCCTGGATCGCGCGAGCCCTCCCCCAGCTCGGAGCGTGGGAACGAAAGTCGCGGGGCTCGGGAAGGGGACGAACGACAACGCCAGAGGCCGCCGACCTTAAATTCCTCAAAGCCGACTACGGCGCCTTTCTTGAGACGCACGCGCTGTTCGAGCCGTCCTGGCAAGCGCCTCGCATCAAGGGAGACGGGAACCGCTACGTCATATTCTTTCCCGAGACCATCGAGGACTTCGCCGAATATTCCGACGTCTTGGCGGAAACCGACTTCGTCGAAACCGTCCGCGCCCTACCCGACGAGGGCACGGCCGCCTACCGCGCGTACCCGGACACGAGGGCCGAGCTCTCCGCGCTCGCGCTCGAGATAGAGGCCCTTCTCCGCGACGGCGAGCCGCCGGAGAACATCGCGATAAGCGTTCCCGACATCGAGACGGTGGGGCCCTACCTTCGCCGGGAGCTCACTCTGCGGGCAATCCCGTTCGAATACCGATCGGGATTCAATTTGGGAAGCCTTCCGTCGGGCCGACTATTCTCGCTCGTCGCGCGTTGCGTCGGATCGGATTTCTCGTTCGCCCCGATGAAGGCCCTCCTGCTCGACCGCTCGATACCGTGGAAGCATCGGGATCTCGCCGCAGACCTCGTCGCCTTCGGCGTGCGAAACCATTGCGTTTCCTCCTGGAGGGAAAACGGCAAGACCGTCGACGTTTGGGAAGCGGCGTTTGCCGCACCTGCGCAAAAAGAGGCGACCGATTGGAGAGTCGCGGACTTTTACCGCGCGCTGTCCCGGGCTCTCAGGAACATGATATCCGCGACGACGTTCGGGGAAATCCGCAATCGCTACTTCTCCTTCCGAAACGACTTTCTCGACATGGGCCTTCTGGGACAAGTCGAGGACGCGACGCTCGCCCGCTGCGTGAGGGAACTTTCCGGGCTCGCCGAGCTCGAGCGGGCGTACCCCGACATCGCGCCGAAAGCCCCGTACTCTTTTTTCGCCTCCGTCCTCGCCGAAACGCCCTACGTCGCGCAAAAAGCGCGGGGTGGCGTGAGCGTCTTCCCCTACCGCGTGGCGGCGGGAACCCCGTTCGCGCGTCATTTCGTCGTGGACGCGAGTCAGGACGCGGCGACCGTCCTCTATCGAGGGCTTCCTTTTTTGCGCAAGGACCGCCGGGACGAACTCGGGCTCAACGACGAGGACGCGTCCCGGGCGTTCTTCGCCGCGTACCGGTCATGCGGAGCGACGTTCTCCTTCGCGGAACTCTCTTTCGCCGGATACCGCACGCCGCACGGTTTTTTCGAGGAAGCGAGGCCCCCGGCGATCTCCATAGCCGATCCCTACGCCGAGGAAAAAAAATATTTTTCCGCGCGGGCAGAAGGATCCGGTTCGTTGCCCATCCGCGCGTACCCAACGCAAAAGGACGGGGTCGCCGCCTGGTCCGAGCGTCCAGCGGACGGACGGCGATCGTACCTTGAGACGCCGTTCGGCGGATCGTGCGAGAGTCTCTCGGAACGCGTCGCGTCGCGGCAAAAAACCGGCGCGGAGACGCGCGTGACGCAAACGGACCTCGCGTCTTTCTCCGGATGCCGCGCGCGGTGGTTCCTCTCAAAAATTCTCGGGCTTGAGGCGGAAACGCCGGACGCGGAGCTTTTAAACGAGCGCAATCTCGGCATCCTGTACCACGACGTCCTGAAAAAAACCTACGACCGCATACGGGAAACGGATGGGGCTTTCAACGCCAAAAACTTGGGCGCGTACCGCGAATTCGCGCGGGAGTTCGCCTCGGCAGCGACGCCCGAGCACGCCGAATTCCAGGGACCGCTCGCGGCGCCGCTCCTCGAGACGCTCGCGACGAGGGTCTTCGAGGGCGTCGCGGGAATGATAGATCTCGACGCCGAGAAACTCGACGGTTTCGTGCCCGATTTCCTCGAGGGCGATTTTTCCTTCTCGCGGGACGGGGCGCGGTATTACGGAAGGGTCGATCGCATTTCGCGGCGCCCCGGGGACAACCTGTGCGTGCTCGTCGACTACAAAAGCGGGAAAGTCCCCGGGACGGGGGACTACCTTCCCGACGACGAGGGCAGGATACGAGACTTCCAAATTCCCATGTATATCTCGCTCGCGGAGAACGCTGACGGCTCGGGCAAGGCCGCGCTCGCGATCGACGGCGCGTGGTTCGGAAGCATCGCGGAGGGGAAATACCGACCGATCGTCAACGATAACGAGGAAATTCCCTTCAGCCGGGTAAAAGGGGCGCTGACGAGAGAGGAATTCGAGCCGGCGATGCGGGCGTTCGAGACGGCTTGCGGGAGTTTCGTGCGCGGGATCGCGGACGAGGACTTCACGAGGCCTTCAGACCTCGCGGACGAGGTATGCTACTCGTGCGACTTTCGCGAGATATGCAGATGGATTTACGCGGTGAGGGAACCATGAGGCAGAGCTACGAAGCCGCGATGGGATCGCTCGACGAATCCCAGCGCGCGGCCGCGACTATTCGAGAAAACGCCGTTATTGCGGCCGGCGCGGGCTCGGGAAAGACGCGAGTGCTCGCGGCCAGGTTTCTCCATCTCGTTATCGAGCGTGAGATTCCCGTCGAGAAAATTCTCACGCTCACGTTCACCCGCAAGGCCGCCGCGGAAATGTACGGGCGCATTTACGCGTCCCTTCGCGGCGTCGACCATCCGCTCGCCGAGGAGGCGGTACGGCGCTTTCATCTCGCGCGGATCAGCACCATCGACGCCTTTTGCGGGACCATCGCCCGCGACGCGTGCGCGAAATACGGCATAGCCCCGGATTTCTCGGTCGACGAGGACCGGGCTGCCGAGATCGCGGCGGAGCTCGCCCTCCCCTTTTTCATCGAGCGCCGCAAGTCGGCGGCGATCAAGCGGCTCATGAAAAAAAACTCGATCGCGAAATTGCCCGAACGCCTTTTCGCGCAGACGGCCATGCGGCACGCGACGATTTCCTCTCCGCCGAATTTCAGCGAGTGGCTCGAGTCCCAGGAACGGGAAGTGCGGCCGCTGCTCGACGCGACAGCCCGAGGCATAGCGGAAGCGGCCGCTCGGCTCGCGGCGGTCTCGGACGGGAAGGGCGCTACCGAGCAGGCGATCGCGGCCGCGGTCGACGAATTCCCGGAACCACCGAAATACGGCGATCCCGACGAAACGTTCGCGGCATTCATCTCGAAATGCGACCGATTGAGCAAGATCAGAAAACCAGGAAACGTGACGAAGCCGAACCTCGTCGAGCTGAAGGAAATTTTTGCGTCCTTTAAGGACGAACTCTACCCCCGATTCCTCTCGTTCGCGAACTACTCGCTAAACCGCCCGGTCATCGAGGAAACGTTCGGCCTCCTGCGCGAATACATGGAACTTTTCAACGAACGAAAACGGGCGGAGGGAATTCTTTCCTTCGCGGACGTGTCCAAACTCGCCCTCGACGCGCTCATCTCCGACGCCGACCTCAGGACCGCCCATAAAAAAGGCGTCGACGCGATCATGATCGACGAATTCCAGGACGATAACGCGATGCAGCGGGACCTGCTCTTCCTGCTCGCGGAACGTCCCGAGAGGACAGACCCGTCGGTTCCGAAGCCCGAGGAACTGTGCCCAGACAAACTCTTTTTCGTCGGAGACGAAAAGCAATCGATATACCGATTCAGGGGCGCCGACGTTTCGGTATTCCGTTCGCTCGCCGAGGATCTCTCGCCGAAGGGCGAGAGAGCGGCGCCCGAGCTCGGCACGAATTACCGCACGGAATCCGATCTGCTCGACGCGTTCAACGGGATATTTCCCCGCGTGTTTTTGGACGACGCGGCCGAAGGCGCGAAAGTCCCGCTGTTCGAGGCGACTTTCGCGCCGATAAAAGGAAGCAGGAAAACGGATGGGATTTCCCCCTCGCTCGACGTGATCCTCGTCGATAAAGAGCGATTTAAGTCGCCCATGGCGAAATTTTCCGCCGCGGAAGCGGAGGCGCGCGCGGTGGCGAGCGAGATAGCGAGGCTCATCTCCTCGGGATTCGTAATCCGAGACGGCGACGCGACGCGCCCCTGCAAGAGCGGCGACTTCGCGATTCTCCTTCGCTCTACCGCGAGACAGCAGCTTTACGAGAGATTTCTCAGGGAAGAGGGAATTCCGTCTCAATCGGAAACGCTTCTCGGGCTGTTCAGCGACGCGCCGATTAACGACATACGCGCGATGCTCCGACTCGCGGTGTACCCGAACGACGATCACGCCTACGCGATCGCGCTCCGCTCCCCGTTCGTCGGGGTCGGGGACATAGCCTTCGCGGAGGCTCTTTTGGGACGGCAAAAAGACAGGGAGAGCGGGACGGCAATCAGACCGCCGTTCGACGAGAGCCTTGGGGAAACGGTCTCGAAATCGGACGCGGCGGCGATCGCTCGGGGGCGCAGGATTCTCGAAAAACTCTCCTCGATGGCGGATCGCGTTCCCGCGACGGAGCTTATCACCGAGCTTTGGTACCGAGAGGGATATCGCTACGCCCTCCTGCGCGACCCGAGCCTGCACCGCTACCTCGAGCTTTACGACTATTTTTTCGAACTCGCGCGAAAATCCGACGCGCGCGGAGAGACGCTCGCGGCTTTCCTCGACGGCGTGCAGTCGATCGCCGTGAGCGGCGAGAAAATCGAGGGGCTCGATATCCCGGCGGAGCGCTCGGGCGGCGTCCGCATCATGACCGTGCATAAGAGCAAAGGCCTCGAGTTTCCCATCGTCTTCATCGCCGACGCGGGCAATGTCGGCAAGAACGAACGGAACGACGAACCGCTCTACTTCGCGGATGGCGCGGGACTTTCCGTCAACACGGGCGCGAGCGACGCAGCCCCGAGCGCGAGCAGAAACTGGTTTTACGAACGGGGTCGACAAGAGGAAAAAGCGAAAAAACTGGCGGAGTTGCGGAGACTTCTGTACGTCGCCATGACGCGGGCGGAAATACGGCTTTTCGTTACCGGCTCTTTCGCCGGCTCGGAAAACTTCCCCGAAGGCGAGCGATCGGAGCAGGAGCTCCGCGATCTCTTGGCGGAGAGACTGGGTAGCGGCGACTATTCCGACGACGATTCGCCCGACGCCAAGGGACGAAGTTTCCTCGATCTCCTTTTGCCGGCGCTTTCGGGAGCAAAAATACCCGGGGTCGAAATTTCAGAGGTTGTCCCCGAAAGCCTGCAAAACCGTCGCTCTGAGGCCGCGGGCAAGACCGCCTTGGAGTCGATCGCCCGCATGTACGTCGAGACGCCGCTGGCGAAATACGAGCCGTCCCCTCGGGCGCGACTCAGCGCGACCGGGCTTTCCGACGAAACGGATTTTATCGAAACGGTCTTTGCCAAGAATGCCGGTCGAGGCACCCCAGGCGGCGAAGACGAACTCGATCGACTTCTCGAAAAGCTGCAAATTTCCCCGAGCGACCTCGGAACGTACGCGCACGAGGCCATCGAGGCGCGGTTCACGGGGATTCCGCTGCGCGCGCCGACCGAGCTCGTCGAAACGGTCGCGGAAATGACCGAAAGGTTCCTCGACTCCGATCTCGGGGCAAAGGCGCTGCGGGCGGACTGGCGAAAAAACGAGTACGCGTTCGTCACGCGCTTTCCCGTCGAGGGGAAAGACGAGACGGTATCGGGACAGATGGACCTTTTTTTCCGGCAAGGCGACACGGCCTACGTCGTCGATTATAAGACCGACAGGGAAGAGATTCCCGAGAGACACGAGCGACAGCTCGCCGTCTATCGCAAGGCCGCCGCCGACCTCTCGGGACTTCCCGTCGAAACGTGGCTTTTCTACCTCAGGACCGGTCACGCGATTCGATTAACCGACGAGAAATAGTACCGGAGTACTGTCCATCGCAGTACCCGATTACCGAAACCGGTACTTTTGCGGCGAACGCGTTTGTCCGCGCGAAAACGCCCATGGTATAGTCACCCTATAAGGGAGGCTAACGAATGAGCGAGGCTCTGCTCAGGGCAACACATATATCAAAATCGTTCTCCATGGTCCAAGCCCTTTCCGACGTGGGCTTTGACTTATTCCCCGGGGAAGTGCACGCACTGCTGGGCGAAAACGGGGCGGGAAAATCAACGCTGATGAAAATATTCTCCGGCGTATACGCCAAGGACGAGGGAGAAATTTTCGTCAAGGGCGAGCGCGCCGACATTTCGACCCCGGTCCGCGCGCAGGAACTCGGCATCGGGATTATCCATCAGGAGCTCAACCTCTGCGGGCACCTCTCGGTCGCCGAGAATATTTTCCTCGGCCGCGAGGAAACCCGGTTCGGCGTAACCGACGAAAAAAGCCAAAACGAGAAGGCGGCGAACTTACTCAAGAGGCTCGGGGTCGACATTGACCCGAAGGCCCTCGTTCGCGAACTCCCCGTGTCGAAGCAGCAGATGGTCGAGATTTGCAAGACGCTGTCGATGAACGCGGACATCATCATCATGGACGAGCCGACATCGGCCCTTACCGAGAAAGAGATCGACGACCTTTTCCGCATCATCATCGACCTGAAGCGCGAGGGAAAGGGCATCGTCTATATCTCGCATCGCCTCGAGGAGCTCGCGCGCATAACCGACCGCATCACGATTTTGCGCGACGGTAAGTTTATATCCACCCATCGCTTCGCGGACATAACGCTTCCCGAGATCATCGCGAGAATGGTCGGCCGGGACCTCAAGGAAAAATTCCCGCGCGTCGAGTGCCCGCTCGGGGAAACCATCCTCGAGGTAAGGAACCTAAACGCGGGAAAGAGCGTTAAGGACGTGTCGTTCGACCTTCGCGCGGGGGAGATCCTCGGGTTCGCCGGCCTCATGGGCGCCGGCAGAACCGAAACCGTCAGGGCGCTTTTCGGCGCGGACTCGAAAGACTCGGGGGAGATTCTCCTCGACGGGAAGGCAATCTCGATTAAATCTCCCGCGGACGCGATTAAGGCCGGACTCTTCGCCGTTCCCGAGGACCGCAAGCACGACGGCCTCTGCGTGAAGCTCTCGGTGCTCGATAACCTCACCATGCCGAACCTGGACATGGTCTCTTCCGGCGGCGTGCTGAACGGGCGCAAGGCCTCCGCGCTTTCGGACAAAATGGTCGCGAGCCTCAAGATCAAGACGCCCTCGCTCCAGCAGTACGTGCGGAACCTCTCCGGGGGAAACCAGCAAAAGATCGTCGTCGGGAAATGGCTTCTGCGCAACGCGCGCGTCGTCATGTTCGACGAGCCGACGCGGGGAATCGACGTCGCCGCGAAAGTCGAGATTTACAACATCATGAACGAGCTGAAAAAGCAGGGCGTCGGCGTCCTGTTCGTCTCGTCGGAACTCCCCGAGATACTCGGGATGGCGGACCGCGTCGTGGTGATGTGCAACGGGCAAATCAAGGCCCAACTCACGGCCAAGGACACGAACCAAGAGGAAATACTTCACTACGCGACCCAATTCGCGTAAGCGAAACGGAACGTCGATTTGATAAGGAGAATCTCAGCATGACCATTCGGATTACCGGGCGACCGTCGCCCTTGAGAAACCTGTCGAGGGAAAATAAGCAAGTCCTTTCGACTTTCACGGCGCTTTGCTTTCTCGGGCTCGTGTTCACGTTCTTGAGCCCTTACTTTCTCAGCGTTAACAACCTCCTGACCGTGGCGACGCAGACGGCGATCATCGCGATCATCGCGATCGGGCAAACGTACGTCATGATAACCACGGGCATCGACCTCTCGATCGGGTCGAACATCGCGCTCTCGGGAATGCTCGCGGGACTCGCGATGACGCACGGCGTTCCCGTATGGATCGCGGTGCTCATCGGCCTCGCCTCGGGAGCCGTCGTCGGCGCGCTGAACGGCGTCATGATAACGTACGGGAAAATACCGCCGTTCATCGCGACGCTGTGCACCATGATGGCGATCCGCGGCGTCTCGCTCACGCTGACGCAGGGAATACCGGTGTCGAGCCTGCCGAAAAGCTTTACCGTGATCGGGACGGGCAGCATAGCCGGGATTCCCATTCCCGTTATATTGATGGTCGCGCTCACGGCGATATTCGGGTTCGTGCTCGCGAGGACGAAACTCGGCCGGCACGTATACGCGGCGGGCAGCAACGTCGACGCGGCGCGGCTTTCCGGCGTCAACACGAAGGCGGTTCTCATAAAGGTGTACGTTATTTCGGGATTCCTCGCCGCGGCCGCGGGGCTCATCATGGCGGCCAGGATCATTTCGGCCCAACCGGCCGCTGGCGACGGATACGAGCTCGACGCGGTCGCCTCGTCGGTCATCGGGGGGACGAGCACGCTTGGGGGCGAGGGAATGATCGGGGGAACGTTCATCGGCGCGTTCATCATCGGCATTCTCCGCAACGGGCTCAATCTCGTGGGAGTATCCCCGTTCATCCAGAAAATAGTAATCGGCGTCGTCATCGGCGGCTCGGTGTTCTTCGACCATATTAAGCGCAAGGACTAAACCCGGAAAAACCCGGTTTAGATATGTTTTCATTTTTCGAAGGAGGAATAAATGAAAAAGGTTCTGTTTCTCGCGATGTTCGTCGCGCTTGCCTGCAGCGTCGCCACGTTCGCGAACGGCAAGAAAGAAGCCGACAACGGCAAGATTAAGATCACGCTGATCACCATGGACTCGATCGACGAGCATTGGCTCAAGGTAAAGGCGGGAGCCGAGGCCAAGTCGGCCGAGCTCGGCAACGTCGAGCTGACCTTCAACGCGCCCCCCGGAAAAGTCGACGCGAACGTCCAGCTCCAGATGGTGGAGGACGCCATCACGAAACGCGCCAACGTCATCATGCTCGCGCCCCTCAACAAGGACGCGCTCGCCCCGGGCGTAGAGAAGGCCACGGCCGCGGGCATTAAGGTCATCATGATCGACTCCGGCGTAAGCACCGATAAGTACGAGGCGTTCTTCGCGACCAACAACGGAAACGCCGCCCGCACCGCGGCGGACACGCTGGCGAAACTCATCGGCGAAAAGGGCAAGATCGCGATCATCAACGCGCAGGCCGGCGCGGGAACGACCATGACCCGCGAAAACGAGTTTAAGGATCAGATCAAGACGAAGTACCCGAACATCCAAATCGTCGGCGTGCAGTACTCGGACGGAGACAAGACGAAGGCGATGAACCAGGCCCTCGACTTCATGACCGCGAATCCCGACCTCGCCGGATTCTACGGATGCAACGAGGGAGCGACGGTCGGTCTCGCGCAGGCGGTCGCGCAAAGCGGCAAGGCCGGCAAGGTAAAGGTCGTCGGATTCGATTTCTCCAACGACACGAAAGCCCTTATCCAGCAAGGCGCCATTCAGGCGACGATGGTCCAGAATCCCTATCAGATGGGATATCTCGGGGTCGACGCGGGCGTGCGCGCGCTTCAGGGAACGAGCTTCGGCGGCAAGACCGTCGACACCGGCGTAACCGTCGCGACGCTCGACAATCTCGCGTCGATTAAGTAATCGGCATCGAGGATTTTGCCGAGGGAGGGTCGCGACGCGGCCCTCCCTTTTTTTCGGCGCCCTCTGCCGACGATATCGGCGTCCTTCTCAATCGGGCAAAAATATGGTATACGTAACTTGATGTTCCGAGTTTTTTTCTGCGCTATAGCGTACGCACTCGTCGGACTCATCCTTCTCGCCGATCCTTCCGCCGGACGCGACGCGACGCTTACGTGCGCCCACCTCATGGCGGGCCCCGCCCTTATCGCTGTTCATGCGCGGCGATTCGCGCGGCCAGCGGTTCCGATCGTCCTTTTCGTCCGAGCCCTCTCCACCGTCGTCCTCGCGTATCCGCGCCTTTCGTCCTACGGGTCGACCGCGTTGCTCCTCTCGATATTCGCGGCGGAATCGGTCATCGCGCTCGGGAAACGCTGGAAATTTACCTATCTCTACCTCGCGTTCATTCTCGCCTTCATGGCGACGCTCCCCCGTCGGGCGTTCGGCGTCCCAACGCCGCGAATCGACGACTTTGTCGCGGCCATACTCTGCGCGTACGCGATATTCGCGGTCATCGCCCTGCATAAGCTCGAGCGCGGCGCGCGCGATTTGCGGGAATCGCGGGACGCGCTGAAAAAGCAAAGCGCGCTCATGGACCAAATTTACGCGCTCAACGCCGAGTTCCAAGACTACGCCAGCGTCGCGGGAAAAAAATCCGCCGAGGAGGAACGCCGGCGCATTACCCGCGATATCCATGATATAATGGGCTACTCGCTCGTGAACCTGAGGGTGATGCTCGAGGTGGCCCTCGACCTCGCGGGCGAGGCGAACCCGAAGCTGTCCTCGACGCTAAAAGGAGCCATCGCCCACACGCAAGACAGCCTTAAGTCGGCGAGAATGGCGCTGCGCAACCTGCGAACCATCGAGGACGCCGCCGAATTTTGGGTGACGAAGATGAACCGCATCGTAACCACGTTTTCCTCAACGACGGGAATCCCGATCTCCGTCTCCTGGAGCAACGTCACGAAATCGAATTGCCCGTACCTGAAAAGCGCGGTATACCAATTCGTGCAGGAAGCCCTCACTAACGCGTTCAAGCACGGGCGCGCGCGCTCGATCTCCGTCGAGTTCCGCGTCGTCGGGGCGGCGCCCGAGGATAGGCTCGTCGCGCGGGTCCTCGACGACGGTATCGGCGCCGGGCAAGTGACGCCGGGCATCGGGTTTGACGGGATGAGGGAGCGCGTGGAGCAACTGGACGGCGAGACGGGATACCGAAACCTCGAGGACGGGTTCGAGGTATGGATATCGATCCCGATGCTTTCAATGAGGAAAGACGCATGAACGACGGGAAAATCAGGATACTTATCGCCGACGACCAACGGCTTTTCGCGGATAACCTCAAGACGGTTCTCGAGACGAGGACCGAGGACATGACCGTCACCGGCATAGCCGGCACGGGAGAGGAGGCGATCAGGCTCGCGAAAAGCCAATGGCCCGACGTGATCCTCATGGACGTCTGCATGCCCCTTCTCGACGGGGTTCGCGCGATCCGCGAGATTAGGCGGGACGCGCCGCGCGCGAAAATACTCGTGCTCACGACGTTCGGCGACGACGACTACGTGCTCGAGGCGCTCAAGTTCGGGGCGGCCGGCTACCTCCTCAAGGATATTTCGATGGCGGAGCTCATACAGACGATCCGAAACGTGAACGCCGGAGCGATCATGATTTCGCCCGAAGTGGCCAACAACATGGTTCGGCATCTCTCCGAGCGGAAAACGAGCGCCGAGACGAAAGGACCCGCCGAGCCGCCGGAGTGGCTCGCCCGTCTCAGCAAGAGGGAGCGTCAAATATTTCGGCTTATCGGGGAGGGGCGGAATAATTACGACATCGGGTCGACGCTTTCCATCGGCGAGCAAACGGTGAAAAATTACGTGAGCGCGATATACGAAAAGAGCGGCGTGCACGACCGCTTCGCCATCATGAAAGAGGCGGAACGCCTTTCGGAACACACGGGGGAATGATGACAGTCCCGCTCGCCCGAACGATGGCGTTCCTGTTCGTCGCCGTCCTTTGCTCATGCGCCCACCGGGACGCGAAACCCGACGCGACCCAGACCGGCGCAAACGCCAAAAGCCCGGACTTGGCGGTCGCGCCCCTGCCGGAAAACGCGTTCTCGGTGCGGGACCGCATTCCCCTAAAAGTGCTGTACTTCGACACGGAGACGGAGGATAACACGACGTGGCTCGCGCTCGCGGTCTCGGAATTCGAGCGATCGCACCCAACGGTCAAGGTTATCCTGAGCCCGATCTACGGATCAGAAACCGATTACGCAAACAAGCTTTCCCTCGCGCTTAAAAGCGACCCCTCTATCGACGTCGTGCTCTTCGACGGGGCTCAGCTTCACGCCTTTATCGGCTCGGGATTCCTCGTCGGCTTCATGGCGGATACCTGGGACGAATGGATCACCGAGTTCCCCGGAAAGACGAAGGATTCGGTCGCGTACAACGGGCTTGAGTACGCCATGCCGATCTCCCTCGAGGTCCAGGGACTTTTTTACAACGCGCGCCTTTTCGAGAAAGCGTCAATTCCCGTGCCGTGGCGCCCGGAAACGTGGGGAGAAGTCGAGGACGCGGCGAAAAAACTTAAAACCCTCGCGGAATACCCGCTGTGGCTCTCCGGTTCCTCGGCGCAACCGGAAGCGACCGCGCTCCAGACGTTCGGGACCCTATTGTCCGGAACCGGCGACTGGCTTTACGCCGACGGAAAATGGGTCGCGCAGTCGCGCGGAATGCTCGAGACGCTCCGGTTTCTCTTTCGGCTCTACCAAACGGACGCGATCATGGAAAATCTCCCGAGATCCGTCATGCTGAGCCGCCACTCGCTCGACACGCTCGCGCGGAAGCTCAACGCGGGGGAAATCGGCATCATGCTGCATTCCTGCAACCTCGGGCCCGCGATTTTGCGCACGACTGCCAGCTATCGAGACTCTATCATGGTGACGCCGATGCCCGCGAAAAACGGGGGGACGACCTCGGTGACCGGCAGTTGGATGCTCGGGATTTCAAACCTTTCCGAGAATAAATTCATCAGTTTTGAATTCTTAAAATCGGCACTCTCCGCCGAGGCGCAAACGCTCTCCTGCACGCTTCGGGGGGACATTCCCGTTCGTCGGGACGTCGAGGCGTCGGAAAAATGGCGGACGGAAAATTGGTACGCGAGCCAAATGTCCGACTATCTGTATTTTTCGCGCTTCCGTCCCGAAGGTCCCGAATATCCGCAGGTTTCCCGGTTCGTGAGCATCGCCGTCGAATCGGTCATAACCGGAAGCGATACCCCGGAAGGCGCCATGGCCGCGTTTTCCGAAAATATGAAAAAAACGATCCCCGAAAACCGCTGGGTCAAAGGCGCCGATAAATGAGGTCGAAGCCGTTTACGCGGCCCGTGCGGGCTCTTCTGCTCATTCCGGCGCTCGCCCTTTTGGGCTTTTTTTTCGTCATCCCGTCTTTCGCCTCGCTGTATCTCTCGCTGACGGATCAAAAGCTCGTCGGCCAGGCGAGCGACGAGCTTTCATTCGTTGGCTTCGATAACTACGCGCGCATCGCGCAGGACCCAACGGTCGTGAAAAGCGTCTGCGTGAGCGCTCTCTTGCTCGCGACCGCGCTCGTCCTACAGCAGGCGATCGGTCTGCTCATCGCCTCGTCCCTTGAGGGGAAACCCCCGAGATTTCGCGGCTTTATCCACGCGTGCGTCTACGCCGGTTGGCTCATGCCGGAAGTCGCGGTCGCGTTCGTCTTTCTTCTCCTCTTTTCGGTCGACGGCGTCGTAAACGCCCATATCGCCGCGTTCGGCGGCAAAACCATCGCGTGGCTCATTGATCGCCCCCTGCTCGTCATCGTGCTCGCGCAGTGCTGGAGCGGGACCGCGTGCTCGCTCATCGCGTTCGAGCATGCCCTTTCCGCGCTTCCGGAGCATCTGCGCGATTCCGCCCGAGTCGACGGGGCGAGCGAATTCCAGTTTTTCCTTTTCGTGAAAACCCCGGCGTTGGCGGGGGCGATAGCCTCGAACTGCGCGACTCTCGCGCTCGGGAATCTCGGCATTTTCGGCCTTGTGTACATGATAACCGGCGGGGGACCGCTGTACGTCACCACGAACTTACCCGTCCTCGTGTTCAGGAATTCCGTCTCGGGCTCGGATACCGGCTACGGGCTCGCGCTGTCTTTCTTGCTTTTTTGCCTCTGCGCCGCGTTAAGCGCCTTTCAGACCAGGCGAACGATCAAGGACGAAGCATGGTAAAGCCGGGAAAAAAAAGACTAGCGAGGACGATCGAGTACGGGGCGCTCGTCGCGGTCGCGCTCGCGTTCGTTTCGCCGCTCGTCGTCCTACTCGCGCAGACGGCTCTGGCCGCTGACGGGGCCTTCGGCGGAATTTCTGCCGCGCTGGGAAATTTTACGAACGTCCTCTCGAAATCCCGCAACGTCGCGGCCTTTCGCCTCGGGTTATCCGTCAGCGCGGCGGCAAGCGTCGTAGCCGTGGTCGTGTCCCTCGCGGCGTCCATGGGGCTCGCCCCGAAGGAAACCCCCGTGACGCGAGGCGTGCAGGGAATTATCCTCGCCCTCGGCGGCTTGCCGTACTGCACGCTCGTCATTCCGCTCTATTTCGTCCTTTTCGTCGGGCACCTGTTGGACTCAGTGCCGATGGTGGCGCTTTTTCTCGCGGCTTCAAACGTTCCGACGGGCATTCTCCTCCTAGAAATATCGCTTTCGTCCATTTCCCGGGAAGTGCGGGAAACCGCGAGGCTGGAGGGCGCATCCGAGGGGGTTTTCTTTACTCGCGTCGTGTGGCCGCATATTTTCCCCTCGCTTTCGGGAATTTTTTTGACGTCCTTCGTCAATTGCTGGGGAAATTTCATCATCCCCTTCATTTTGCTCAGTTCCTCGGAAAAAGCGCCGGCTGCGCTCGCTTTTTTTCAGGCCTTTTCCGTCGGTGAGCCCGCGCAATCCGGGTATCTTTCCGCGTTCGCCATCTTGTACTACATCCCGGCGATCGCCCTCTACTCGATCCTGCGCCTCGGCATGTCGCGCCTGTTCCTCGCCCGAGGCCTGCGCGCCTGAATATACCGACGAAATTTAAGTATTTGGAAATATCTGCCGATGATACTATTAGTTCATACCTTTCGGCGCATTTCGCTTTGGAATTGCGCTTCCGAAGTGATACACTTTCTCTATTATTGATAGTAGTAAAAGGAATTTGAATGAAGGATTTGCAATATTACATCGCCCAACCAAAAATTGACGCGCATAATCATCTCAATTTGGGCATGCATTATCATTCTTATCTTTCTTGGTCAGGCGTGCCGATACCGAATTTCCCGCGAAAAATGGCCGGTCTGGACGATATGCACGATATCATCTCCCGTTACACTCGCCCCCGTTGCAAGACTGAGGACGACGTCATCAGCCTCATCGATATGTCCGTTCGCGACGCCATTAACGACGGCGTTTCGGTTCTTGAGGGCTCAATCGACATTGGGTTTCTCGTCCATTTTCACGAAAACATCGACCGATTTCTTGAAATGATCGCGAACTTTGTCTCAAAATACCAAAACCAAATCGATATGCGCCCGGAACTCGGCTTCGGCAAGACTTTTGACAAGAAAAAAATCAAAAAATGGACACCCGCCCTCCTCAAGAGCGGGATTTTTAAGAGCATAGACCTATATGGCCCGGAAATCGAGGAAGGCATCGAGGATTTCGACTGGATTTTTAAGGATGCGGGGAAACTCGGCATTAAAAAGAAAGCCCACGTCGGAGAGTTTTCGGACGCCCGCTCGATTCGCCGATTCGTCGAATTTTTCGACCTTGACGAGGTTCAGCACGGCATCGGCGCGGCCCAAGACGAATCGGTGCTATCCTTTCTCGCCGAACGCAAAATCCAATGCAACGTTTGCCCGCAGAGCAACGTCATTCTCGGCGCCGTGGAATCGCTCGAGGCGCACCCCATCAAGAAAATGCTCGACGCGGGGGTTCCCGTGACGGTCGGAACGGACGATCTTTTGTTTTTCGACCATACCGTCAGCCGACAGATTTTCAATCTCGTCGAGACGAAAACCATCACCGAAGCCGACGCCGAGACGCTCCTAAAAACGGGCCTGTAATCCCTTCGGAACATCCCATCCCAACGACCGCTATCCTCGCGGCCGCAAGTGCACCATCAGGAGCATGACGTCGGAAGGTCGCAGTCCGGATATTCTCGAGGCCTGCCCAAGCGTTTCCGGCAATATTTTTTTAAGCTTCAATTTCGATTCCATGGAAATCCCGCTGAGCGAATCATAGTCGAATCCCGCAGGGATGCGCGTGTCGTCCATTTTTTTAAGTCGGTCGATGCGGCGGTCTTGCGCCAATATGTAATGGGCGTACCGGATGTCGAGCTCGGCCGCGGAGCGTATATCGGGCGAAAAGGCCAGAAAAGAGGGATCGAGCGCGACCACGTCCTCAAGCGGCACGAGGGGATCGCGAAGCGCGTCGGCGCATGTTTTTCCGACGTGCTTGGAGAGACTCGGGAACGCTTCGGCGTCCGAGGTAAGCACGCGCCGAGACTCCCACAGTGCGGTCAGCTCCGCGCGACGGTCGAGCCGTTGGCGAAGCCGTTCCACGGCCTCTGGTCGCGCGAGCCCGATTGCATGGGATCGCTCGGTGAGCCGCTCGTCGGCGGTATCGTGGCGGAGCTTCAGGCGATGCTCGGCTCGCGCGGTGAACATGCGGTAGGGCTCCTTCGTGCCGAGCGTCACGAGGTCGTCGATGAGGACGCCGATATACGCGTCGGCGCGGCCCAGGACGAAGGGTTCATAGTCATTGCCGTCGCCAGCCGACTTGACCGCGCGGGCGTAGAGAGCCGCGTTAATGCCCGCGACTACGCCCTGCCCGCCTGCCTCCTCGTATCCGGAAGTTCCGTTAATTTGCCCGGCGGTAAAAAGCCCGCGAACGCGCTTCGTCTCGAGGGCTGGCGTCAATTGCGTGGGATCGAGATAGTCATATTCCACCGCGTAGGAAGGGCGCGTCACGACCGCGTCGCGCAAGCCCGGAATCGTGCGCATGAAGGCGTCCTGCACTTCCTCGGGAAGCGAGGAAGAAAGCCCGTTAATGTACGTTTCGTCGGTATCGAGTCCCTCGGGCTCCAAAAAAAGCTGATGGCGCTCGCGCTCGGCGAACCGCACGACTTTATCCTCGATCGAGGGACAATAGCGCGGACCGACGCCGACTATTTTGCCGGAGTACAGCGGGGAGCGATGAATGTTATCGCGGATGATTTGGTGCGTCTCGGCGCAGGTATAGGTGAGCCAGCACGGCACCATGGGCCGGTCGATCGCGGCTCCCGTAAACGAGAAGGGGCGAATCTCGGCGTCGCCGTCCTGCCTCTCAAGCGCGGAAAAATCGATCGTTCTGTTGAGAATGCGCGGCGGCGTCCCCGTCTTGAGCCGACCGACGTCGAAACCGAGCCGGCGAAGCGACGAGCCCAAACCGACCGCGGCTTGTTCCCCGAGCCTTCCGGCCGACGCCTCGTACTCCCCGATGAAAATTTTCCCTTCCATGAAAGTGCCGGTCGTCAGTACGACGGCCTTGGCGGAAATGCTCCGGCCGCGCGACGTCACGACGGCCTCGATCGATCCCGACTCTACGCGGCCGTTCGCGCCGGTCCCGGCAACGACGAAGTCGACGACCGTATCCTGATAAACGTGCAGGTTCGGCTCGAGCTCAAGGGCGTGCTTCGCGAGCGTCGAATAGCGGAGCTTGTCCGCCTGCACGCGCGGGGCTTGGACCGCGGGTCCGCGGCTTCGGTTCAAAAGTCGGTATTGGATCATGGTCGCGTCGGCGAGTCGGCCCATTTCGCCGCCGAGCGCGTCGATCTCGCGAACGATGTTGCCTTTCGATATGCCGCCGATCGAGGGGTTGCAGGAAAGCTTGCCGATCGTGTCCACCGATTGCGTTATGATGAGGGTGGAAAGTCCCATGCGGGCCGCGGCGAGGGAAGCCTCGATGCCGGCATGCCCGCCGCCGATGACGATGACGTCGTAGTCTGAAAAACGATAAGCCATAATAGTGAGGCCAAGTATAGCCAGACGGGGAAAAGCTGTCTATTGCGGCATGCGAAGGACCGCGTCGGCGAGCACGGCGGCCTCGTCCTCGTCATGCGTGACGTAGACGGCGGTATACCCGAGTTCCTTCTGACGAGCGCGGAGCTCGTCGCGAAGCCGGACGCGAAGCGCGCGGTCTAAGGCGGAAAGCGGTTCGTCAAAAAGGACGACGGAGGGGTTCACCGCGAGCGTGCGCGCGAGGGCGACCCGCTGCTTCTCGCCCCCCGAAAGCGACTCTATCCCGCGTCGGGCAAATCCTTCCAAGGAGAGTTTCTCCAGCCAGGCGGCCGCCGCCGCCCGCGATTCCTTTCGCGACATTCCGCGCGAGACGAGGCCGTAGCCGATATTGTCCTCGACGGAAAGATGGGGGAAAAGGGCGCCTTCCTGGAATACCATGCCAACGCCGCGCTTTCCCGCGGGGACCGACGACAACTCGCGGCCCTCGACGCGGATTGAGCCGCCGTCGGGCTCAAGGAGCCCCGCGATCATTCTCAGAACGGTCGACTTGCCGCATCCCGACGGCCCAAGAAGTGCGAGCGCAGCGCCGCGATCCAGGCTAAAAGACGCCGTCACGGTCTTCATGGGCCAGGATTTCCGCAAGTCGGTCACGGAGAGATATGGTTCGTTCATTACAGCTCCTTTGCCTTAGTCGCGCCGCTCTCAAGGAAAAACGCGAAGCCGCTTAAGGCCGCGAGCACGACGGCGCACGCGCAGGCCTCGGAAAACCGGTACGAGCCGACGAGTCGATACAGCATGAGCGATAGGTTCTCGAAACGGCCGATCGAAAGGACGAGCGGAAGCGTCGCGTCGCCGGCGCTGATCGCGAACGCGAAGGCAGCCCCCGAAAGGATTCCGCGCCGGGCGAGGGGAATTAGCACGCGAAACGAAAGGTCGATCGGCTCGGGTGAAAGCAGGGATGCCGCCTCGACGAGGGGTCGGGGGACGCGATCCAACGCTGCCCGGATTTGCGTCCACGCGAAGGGCCAAGCCATGGCGGTTTGCGCGAGCGCGAGCGTCGCCGCATTCCCGCGCGGAGAGACCAAGGTCCAGCCAAAACCGAGGACGACGGACGAAACGGCGAGCGGGGCAAGCGGAATAAGCCGATAGAACGAGAGCCGGGAGGCGGACGCCACGAGCGTCGTATCGATCGCCTTACGCCGCCTCGCTTTCGGAGCGCGGGAGGACGAATCCTCCCGAAGCGCGAAAAAAAGCCCCGCGCCCACCGAAAGCGCCGCAACGGCTAAGCCGACGGAAACGGTACGGAACAACGCCGTCGAAAACGACATCCGGGAAAAAAGCATCGCCCAGGCGGAAAAACTCACGCGAAATCCCACCCCGTATAAGCCTTTTCCCGGAACGATCACGGAACGAAGCAAAACGGAGACAAGGGGTCCCCCGAAAAAGACGCACAGGAAAATCAGGAACGCGACGAGGGCGAAAGCCTCCCCGCCCCGCCCTATCGGCTTACGGACGCGGCATTCCGTTAGGCCCGCGGCCCCGCGCGAAAGGCGGCGCTGCGCCGCAACGTAAAGCGCGACGATGCCAAGGGCCGGCGCGGGCTCGATAAGGGCGATGGAGTCGTCGAGGCGAAAGTCGAACGCCGACCGGGCGGCTTGATAGAGTTCCACCTCGAGCGTCGTCCCTCCGATCCCGCCGAACAACAGCACGATGAC
>QKAR01000013.1 GCA_003246335.1 Spirochaetales bacterium
ATGTTCGCGACCGAATACTTCTTTTTCCGCAGTACGTGGGGATTGGGCGCGGACGCGAAAATCAGGAACGCGCTTTTACTCGCCGTTCCGTGGAAACAGCTCCGCGCGAATTTTCTCATTCCCGCGAAAACCCTTATTTTCCCCATCGCGAATTACCCTGAGATCGCCGGAATCGACGCGGAAGACTCTGAAGCGGCAAAGCAAAAACTCCTTGAGGCGGGGATAACGAACCCGGGAGCCCTCGATCCGATCGTCATTAGCGTGCCTGATGCGGAATCATTCACCGATCTCGCGAAAATCTTGCAAAAAGCCTGGCAAAACCTCGGTTTTCGCGTCGAAATTCGCGCGCTCCCCTACTCCGTCTATTATTCAACGCTACGGACCGACGACTATACCGTCGGCGTAACCTCTTGGATCGGGGATTTCGCCGACCCGCTTTCCTTTCTCGAGATGTTCCGCCCCTCGTCGAGCCTGAACGATTCCGGCTGGCGGAATCCGGGATTCGAGGCATGTATCCTTCAGGCTTCGGCTATTAAGCAAGTGAAGGATCGCTACGCGAAGTTGGCCGAGGCCGAATCGATATTGCTCGCCGACGGCGTCATCCTGCCGGTCGCGCATAACCCAGCGCTAAACGTCATCGATACCGACGGAATCGAGGGATGGTACGCGAACGCCCTCGACATTCATCCCTTTAAATTTATCCGCTTCGTTCAGAAAAAATCTCAACCCGGCGTCGCGTTGCTCGCGCAATAATTTATTTCGCGGCGGAAGCGACTGCGAAATGGCGCGGCCAAACGCCTTTGACCGCGCCATTTTTTTGTGGTATACTGACCGTCTATGAGCCAAGCAACCGAATTCTCCGTCAATCAGAAAATCGTATATCCCAGCCAAGGCGTCGGGAAAATAGTCGAGATTAAAGAGAAAAAATTCAAAAATGAGCCGATCATGTACTACGTTATTTATCTTGACGTATCGGACATGACCGTCATGGTTCCGGTTCTGAAAGCGACGGATCTCGGCATTCGCTCGATTGTCTCGAAAGAAGCCGCGAACGACGCCCTTGAACTGCTATCGAAAGAATTTGAGCCAATTCCGTCGGATTGGAAGCTCCGTTATCAAATTAACCTTGATTTATTGAAAAAAGGCAGCGTCACCGATATCGCGACCATCGTTCGCTCGCTCTACCATCGCAGTAAAATAAAGGAATTGCCCATCCTCGAGAGAAAGCTGTACGATTCTGCGAAAAAACTCCTTGAAGACGAGATAACCTACGCCTTAGACACGCCGCGAGAGGAAGTCGAGCGGCTTATCCATTCCCACCTCGAGCCTTTCGGCGTCGTCGAAACGCGAACCACGAAAGATTCTTCCGCGAGCGTAGACGAGGACGAGGACTTCCTCGACGAGGAAGAGGAAGAAGAGGACGACGACGACGGGGACGAGGAGTCTGACGACTAGTCGATGCGATGCGCGCTCGTGCTCACCGCCGCAGGTTCGTCCACGAGAATGGGCGGCGCCGAAAAAAAAGAATACCTGACGATTTCTTCAAATGACGGTTTGCGTGTTTCCGTGCTCTCCTCGGCTCTTTTCGCTTTTTTAGCGACAAATCTCATCTCAAGCGTCGTAATCACGGTGCCGGCGGGCGGAAGCGATAAAGCCCGAGCCGTTTTGTTCGAGGACGAGCGCGTGGTTAACGCGCTCTCTGGGGGGCAAATCACGCTTTCTTTCGCTGAAGGCGGGTCTTCGCGGCAGGAATCGGTTCGCCACGGACTCGCGGCTCTCGCCGAACAAACGGGCGGCGCGTTACCGGACATCGTTCTCATCCATGACGGAGCCCGGCCTTGGGTCTCGGAAAAGCTAATCCACGACGTTATCGTGACCACCGAACAATTCGGCGCGGGAATTCCCGGCGTTACGCCAACCGATACGCTCAAGGAAATGAGCGAGAACGGAACCATCTCCCGCCATCTCGACCGCTCGAGGCTCGTCGCGGTCCAAACTCCGCAAGGTTTCCGCTTCGGCGAAATTCGGGCGGCCCATGAAAAGGCCCGCGACGACGGGCGCACGTACACCGACGACGCCGAGATATGGGGACAATACGTCGGCACGGTACGCGTTTGCGAGGGTGACTTCAACAACCGCAAAGTGACTTATCCGGGGGACTTACGATGATCAGAACGGGAATGGGATACGACGTACACCGGCTCGTCGCGGGAAGACCGCTTGTGCTAGGCGGGGTCACGATCCCGTTTGAGCGTGGCGAAGATGGCCACTCGGACGGCGACGCCCTGTTGCACGCGATCACGGACGCCCTTCTCGGGGCCTCGGGACAAGGGGACATCGGGGAACTTTTCCCGCCAAACGACGAACGCTGGAGGGATGCGAATTCGGCGGGCTTGCTGAAATCCGCTTGGCTGAAAATCGCCGCCGCCGGCTGGAACATAGAGAATATCGACTGCGTCGTTGCGCTCGAACGACCGAAATTTTTGCCATGGCGTCCGGCGGTACGGAAATCGATCGCGGAGACGCTCGGGATTGGGATTGACCAAGTATTCGTGAAGGCGAAGACCGGAGAGAGAATGGGCCCGGTCGGAACCGGGGACGCGGTCGAGGTTTGGGCCGTCTGCCTCATCTCTCGTCAATAGCGAGCGGAACCTATCGTCCGATTGAGGTCATTTCGCGGGGAGTTCCAAAATCAGCTCGACTTCGCCCTTTGACAAATGAAGCGCGCGGGCGATCTCGTCGACCTTCCAGCCTTGATGCGAAAGCTTAACGACGTTTTCCCGAATGCCGATGGGCGGCGCTCCTTTCGACTTCTTGCCGACCGCGTCGTCCTTGAGAATATCTCCGAGCAACTTAAGCTGATCCTGCGACTGCTTTGATATATCGGCGAGGCGCGTTTCGGTGCGCGCGAGCCACTCTCGCGACGTCTGCGTTTTCTCGATGCGCTTTTCGACTTCCGAAAGCGTCTCGTCGAGCGTCGAAATCCGCTCAATCACGAGTTTTGACTTATCGCTGTTCTCGAGCAGGGACTCGACGTCGAGTTTAATACCCGCGACCGTTTCAGTCACTGCGCCCAGGCCGTCGCGTTGCTCGCGCAGCCTCGTCTCAAGCCCCTTAAGTTCCTCGAACGCCTTATCCACGCCTGAAGCGGTCTGATCGAGCACGACCGTTTTTTTCTCGAGTCGCTCGAAGCGACCGTTCGCGTCCGCGAGCTCTTCCTCGAAACGCCGAATCTGCACTTGGAACTGCTGGAGGTCGTCGTTCGTGATCGTGAGCTCCTGCGTCTTTTTGTCGATGGAGTCAGACAGGGCGAGGAGCTTGTTGAAATCGGTTTCGATGATATCGATACGCTTTTTCTCGGTGGTGAACCGAGTGAGCGAGCGGGAAACCTCGTCGCTCAGGCGGCGAACTTTCTCGTATTGCTTCTCGAGGGAGTCCATCGTTTCGCGGTACTCAGCAAGCCGGGAGATTTCGCCCTTAATCCGCTCGATATCCTCCTCGAGCCCAACCTTGAGGGAGTCCGCGCGGTCGAATATTTTCGTTTGCGCGATGAAATTCTTCTGGCGCTTGTCAATCTCGTCGAGATTCTGGGAAAGGGCTGTCGAGTCGGCCTGAAGCTTTTGCGTGAGTTTTTCCCTGGTTTGGTCCACCGTTTCCCGGATTTCCTGCACCGTGGCCTTGAGGTTCGCGAGCGTCTGATCGGTTTCGCGCGCGGCTTCCTGAACGCGGCGCTCGGTCGCGATAGTCATTTCGTCATAGGAAGCCTTGAATTCCGCGTTTGCCCCGGTCATATCTTTCTTGAGGCTATCAAGAGTTTCCTTGTATTGACGTTTTTCCTCGGAAGTTTTCGCGATGAAATCGCGATATTCGGCCTGATACTTGCTTTCGAGGTCGGCGATCGAGGAGGTAACCGTCGCGGAGAGGGAAGAGACTTTGTCCGACAGGGACGATTTCGCCTCGGCGAGCTGTTGATCGTTGCGCGCCTGCCATGCGGAGAAAGAACCCCTAATCGATTCCAAGGCGGCTTCTGCCTCGGCACGGGAAGATTCGATCGTATCGGTAAATTCCTTCGTGCGCGCCTCGATTTCGCGCTCTTGGCGCCGAAGCGTTTCCTGCGTCGCGCGCTCGTGAGCATCGAGCCCGTTTTTGGCCTCAAGCGCGGCTTTTTCGCGCGCTTGCTCGAATTCCCCGCGAACCTGTTCGGTAAACGCGAGAATCGACTGATCGCTCGCGGTAATTTGCGCTCGGAGGGCGATTTCGGTAGCGGAGACTTGATCTTCCAGTTTTTGGGTTTGCACTCGCGTGTGCTCGCCTATTTCCGCGAGGCGCTGCTTAAGCTCGAGCGCGTAAGCGGCCTCGACGTCCTTGCGGGACGACTCGCTTTCCGTCGAAAGTGACTCAAGACGCGCGTCGACGTTCGCCTTCCAGCGGTCGAGCTCGGCGGTAATCGCCTCGCCGCGCTTGGCGAGATCGGCGAAAAAATCATCCTCGAACACCTTGAGCTTTTCGGATACGTTATCGTAGGCGCGGGATTTGAGCTCGTTGAGGCCGCCCTCGAGCGACTGCATGCGGGCGGAAAGCGCGTCCGCCTCGCCCAAAAGTTTTTTCGAGAAGGCGTCCAACTTCGCCTGGGTATCCTGGGCGTAGAGACCGAAATCCGCGGTGACTCGAGTCTCGATGTCCTGCATCGAAACGCGGAGCTGGGCCTCGAGCCGCTCGGCGTCGCCGATTAGCCCGCCAAACTGGCCAAGCCGATGGTCGACGTCCGCGGTAAAAGCCTCAAGCCGCGAATCAAGTTCGACACGTCGTTTTTCGATTTGATCGTCGGCGGCGGAAAGCTTGCTCGAGATACCGTCGATCGCCTCTCCGTTGCGGTTTTCGGCGTCGCGAATCTCGGCGCGCACGGTTTCTAAATAAGATTCCGCCTCATGCTGCCAATCGGCCTTGAATGACTTGACGAGCTGTTGAGTCTCGGTAAGTTTATCCTTTACCTGTTCCTGCAACGTCGCCGTACGCTCCTCTATCGTTTCGCGGTATTTCAGCAGACGCTCGGTCGCCTGTTCCTTGAGCTTGGCGAACGAGGCATCCTCGAGCGCATCGGCGCGTTTGGCGGCCTCGGCGTGGCTTTTAACGTATAATTCCTTGAGTTTTTCCGCGGTGGAATCGAGGAGGGCCGCTCCTGATTCGGAGGCGAGGGCGACGCGTCGATCGAGCTCGTCGACCGTCTTGGAGATGGAAGCGAGCGATTCCGCGCGAATGGCGGCGAGTTGGGCGGCGTTTTCGCGGGAGAAAGCCGCGCGCATGTCGGGAATCGCCGAGGAAATTTCGGCGAGTTGGGCCTGGGAGGCGACGAGTTTTTTCCCGAGACTATCGGCAAAATCCGATTCCGCCGTTATTTTCGAAAGGTTCGTCTCGGCGAGCGAAGTCATATCGAGCAGACGCTTAATCGTCTCGTCGTACGCGGAGATCCGTTTGCCGAATTCCTCGACCGCGGCGTCGCGCTCCAAGAGCTCAGCCTCGCGTTTGGCGATATCCTCGCGAATGCTTTCAAGCCGCTTAACCGCGGCGACGGCCTTCGCCTGCTCGACGTTCAAGGAGATGGTAGATTCCTCGAGCTTGGAGGTTCGCTCGGCGACGAATTGGCCGAGCTCGTCCTTCAGTTTATCACCGAATTTTTTTACCTTCTCAAGCGTCCGGTTATTCCTGTCCATTTGGCGGAACAGAATGACCAGAACGAGGCATATGGCGAGAGTAATGATATTTCCGGTGGTGAACATCGCGCGGCCTACCCTTTTAACGGTATTTCAATGCGTTAGTTTAGCACAATACGCGTCAATTGACGATAGGACGAAAATGAAATATCGGGCCGGGGTTTTGACGCGCGAGAGGACGAAAGCGGGCCGGCGATCAGCGCGGATTTCATGCCCGCCGATGCGGCGCCGGCGACATCCGAGCGAACGCTGTTTCCGACGTACAGGATTCGCGCGGAAGGAACGCCGAGGGCAGCCGAGAGTGCGCGGAAAGGAATGGGGGAAGGCTTCAGGGCGCCGGTTTCCTCGGAGCCGAGAGTCGCGTCGCTCAAGGCCGCCAATCCCCAGATATCGCCCTTTTGCGATGGAAGAAAATCGGAAAGGATTCCGATTTTTAGGCCTGAGGCCCGTAAGGACTCAAGGCATTCACGCAGGCCCGCGTAGGGCCGAACGCGGGCGAAAAGCGGCCGCCAGCCCCGGTAAATTTTTTCGTCGATGAGGGAGAGAGAGCGCTCCGGCGTCTCGCCGATTTTCGCGGCGAGAAGGGCGGCTTGCCACTCAAAGAAGTCGGGATGGGGAACTCCGGGATGGGAATCTTGCCACGCGCGGATTTCGGCGCGCACGCGGCCAAATTCCGCGAGGAAGCGCGCGTTTCGGACAAGAAACGGCAACAGCCGAAGCCAGAACGCCCAGTTAGAATACATCGTTCCATCAATATCGAAAGCAACCGCGTCAATTTCCGTTCTCATCGTCCATTTTTATACTATAGCGAAAGTCCGCGTGTCCATCCTCGCTTCCGCTCTCAAAACGCCAGCCGGAAAAATACACGGTAAGCCATTCGCGAATTTCGATGGGCAAGGCGCCCTGGGGAGAAAACGCAACCGACCCCGCAGGCACCGAGCCGTCCTTTCGGACGGTGAACGAAACGACCACCGAGCGGTCAGAGTCGACGAGTCGCTTGAGACGAGTGGGTAGGTCGATGACCGACGGGTCCTTGGGACTGATGAGGCCTCGGGGCGCGCCGGAAAACGAAAGGCCGGGAACGGATGTCGCCGGGCGGGAACGGTCGGAATTGCCTGTTTTCGCGGTAGTCGACGAGTTTGATGGCGACGAAGCGGCCGCGCCAGTGGAGGCCGAACGCTCGATTCCCGCGAGAGATGACTCGGTCTCGGCCGAGGCGGTCCCAGGGACGGCGTTTTTTTGCGTCGAAGAGGATACCGTTTTACCCGAACCCGCGGCAGAAACGATCGCCGCAGAGCCAACGAGTTCGGGCGTTGCCGACGCGATCGAGCGAGAAGACGACTGCGCCGTCCGCTCGCTCGAAAAGTCCAAGGAGCCCGCGGTATCCGCGCCGTCCGTCGAGGCGGTCGCTCCGCCGATCGGTTCGCTGAAATTCGGAATACCGAGTCCCGGTGACGAGTATGCGGGTTTCGCGGCGATGGAAGGGCTCGAAGCGGCTTTCGGTTTCGCGTTCGCGATTTTTCCCGGAGCGGGCTGCTGAGGAGCAGCGGCAGCGCTTGGGACCGAAGCCTTCGCAACCTGCGGCAAAGCGGCAGGTTGTGCGACCGGCTCGTTTCGCGCCGGCTCGGGGATAATCGGCGCCTCGGCTTCGAGCGAAATGAGAAGGTCTTTGTATTTAAGGCGCGGCTCGACCGTGCGCAGGGGAATCGCGACGAAGGCGATCGAAAGCGCGACCCACAGCGCGATCGAGATACCGACGCTGCGGGTTAACCGCTTGCGGTCCGACGGCTCAAACCTCGTCATTCGCGCGTCCGTAGGCGAACGCCGGTGAAGCCGGAACGGCGCAGGGAATCGAGGACGCGAACGACCGTGCCGTTCGGCACCGACTCGTCAGATTCCAAGTTGACCGGCACGGCGGCGCGGTCGCTCGGGGCTTTCAGGGCGGCGAGCGCGGCGTCAAGGCCGTCGAGTCCGACTTGATCCGCGTTGACGAAAATATCGCCGTTCGCCGCGACGGTCACCGTCACCCCGTTCGTCCGTTCCCCGTCGGCCGTCGTGGAGGCCGGAAGGGTAAGCCCGATGCCCGGCAATATGGCGAAGGTGGTGGAGACGAGAAAAAATAAAATGAGTTGAAACACGACGTCGATCATCGGCGTCATGTCGAGGCCGACGCGCGGCTTGAGTCGACGGTTAAACTTCATCGCGCCGCTTTCCCCGCGCGAGGACGAGCACGAGATCGCTTACCGAAGATTCCATCTCCGTGATCATGCGGTTCGTTTCGGCGATGAAATAATTATAGAAAATGACCGCCGGAATCGACACGACGAGGCCCGCCGCGGTCGTCACGAGGGCTTCGGCGATCGAGCTCGCGAGCACGGCAGGATCGCCCATCGACGCGCCCGCGCCGAGCACGCCGAACGCGCGAATATTCCCGGTCACGGTTCCCAAAAGACCCAAAAGAGTCGACACGGTCGCGATAGTCCCCAGCGACGAAAGAAATCTCTCGAGCTTCGGGATCTCGCGGTTCGCCTGGTTCATCACCGCTTCCTTTATCGCGGCGTCGGAAAATTCGCGATACGAAATTCCCGTCTTCATCAAACGCGACAGGGGACTCTCGACGGCGTCGCATATCGCCAAAGCCTCGTCGTAATGGCCCTTATCGACGCTCGAGGCGATGCGCGGCAAAATATCGCGCTGCCCCTTCCGCACCGAGGCGTAGAACATGAGCCGCTCGACGATGATGACGGTCGCGGCGAGCGCGCAAAGCCCGATGGGAACCATGATGAGACCGCCAGAAATTAAAATCGATAGCATTCGTATACCTCCGGTTTCGGCGTGAGCCGTTCGTTATCGTTGAATTAAAAGAAAGCCTCAGCCGAAAGGCTGATTGTTCCGCCGCGTTCGGCGTACAGGTCATTATAATAGCGGGTTTTCCCGGTGACGAGGGGGATCGCGTCATTGATCGAGAGCGAGACCGACAGCGGCTCGATCAGTTGGTATGTTACGCGGGCCGACATGTCGGGCATCGCCGCGCGATCGATCGGGAACGACCCGTCGAGGGAAGCCCGCAAGCCTTTCGCGGATCCCCACCCGCGCGCGGCCGCGCCGACGTCAATGGACTGAACGGATTCCCGATACAGCCGATCCGCCCATTCGGCGGACCAGCCGGCTGTCGTCTCGAAGACGCCCACGGAATAGCGCGCGGACGCCTTCGTCGCGAAGCTCGTGCGCTCGACCCGATCGACGGCGATAAGTCCCGAGGAAGAATAGAAGTCGGTAACGGCGTACAGTCCGCGTCCGCTCAGCGAGCGACGGAATGTCGCGTCGCCGGAAAGTGAAATTTCACCCGACTCGCCAAAATCGCCGACGGGACTCAGCGTGAAGCCGCCCGAGGCGTTCCAATCGGCCGCGTACGCTGACGGGCCGCGCGGGTCCGCGAAGGGCGTTGCGGAGCTCAGGTCATAGGGCGATGATCGATAGCGATCGATGCCGCCAACCAGCCGAATCTCGCGAAGCGATGGAATCTTATTCCCACCCGAGGCGGTAAACCCGACGGAGAAAGGAACGAGAATGCCATCGGCATCGTCGCCGGCAACCCCTACCGAGGCCGAGAGCGCGAAAACCGAACGCGCGTACCGCAGAGAGAGCGACGTCGCGGCGGCGTTAAGCTCGTCGAAATCGTCGATGGTCTCGTAGGCGTACGAGCCGGATAAGTCCGCCGAAAAAGATCCGTCCAAAAACGACAGCGCGGCGAACGGCTCAAGTCGGTAGCCCGTCGCGTCGGATATCGCCGAAAGAGAAGAAACGCCCATCGAGGAATCCTCGGCAAAAGCGGTAAATATTTCCCCTGCGCCGGTCGCGGTCAGGGAAAACGGGGAACCGCCTAAAGGAAGATTCGCCGCTCCGAGCGACCAGAGAAGGTCTCGGCGGACGATATCCTCGTAGCGATCGTTTTTGCCCTGCAGTCCGTCGGTTCGGCTCGTTGCCGTCGCCGAGGCCGACCAATAATCGCCGAATATCCCGGCGGACGCCTGGGCGCTTCGATCGAAAAAACCGTCGGCTTGGGAATGACCGCCGTACCCGCTCGCCGATTCGCCCGAAAAATCGAGGAAAAAGCCCGGGCGATCGCCGGCCGCCCGCAAGAAAGAAAAGCGCCCAGAAAGGAAATTGGGCGCGCCCGCCGTAACGCCTATGGAGCCGCTTTCGGAGGGTGGCGCAGGAACCTCACGGTCGAAATCCCCCGCGTCGCTCGGCGCGGGAACCGACGCCGTCGCGGGAGAAACGCTCGCGGATGGCATCGGCGCGGGAACTTGCTCGCCGGGTTCCGCTTTCGGAAGATCGGGCAATGACGGCGGCGAAATCGCGGGGATCGCCTCGGTGGGAACGGTCGTTCCCGAGTTTCCGATTCGGGTTTCAAGATCGGGAACGACGGCATCGCCGCCTGAAGCCGCGGCTTGGGAAAAGAGAGAAGCCGGATATAGGGTCGCGATTATCAACGAAAGGGACAAGGCTCGAACAATTTTGCGTAACATGCGATTACTCCGTTATAAAACGCGCGCGGCGCGCCCAATCCGAATTGGGCCACGTCGCGGCGAGCGTCTCCGCCGCGCGCGCGGCGTCCGCGGGAAATCCAGCGCGCGCGAAACAATCCACGGCGCCGTAGAGCGCCTCGGCGGCCCGCTCCCCGTCCAATGCGGCGTAAAAATCCCCGGCGGCAATATAGGCGCGCGCGGCGCCGGCGAAGTCGGAATCGTCGCGGCTCATCGTCGCCGATAGAAACCACGCCCCCGCGAAAGTCCCGCGCTCCGAGGTCGAAAGGCCATCCGTTTTTTTCGGCGACGCGGCGGTGATCGATCCCAGTATTTTTTTCGCCTCGCCCCGCGTGCCGTAATCCGCGGCGTACCGGCGAGCGAGGGAAAGTCCGGCGGACCTACCCCGCGCGGTCGCCGCCATACCGGAATCGTTCCACTCGGCGACGAGCGTCGCGATGTCGGCGGAACCGCCTTTCTTGAGAATTTCCAACTCGGCGATCGTTCTTCCGATTTCCTCGGAGATAGCCTCGTCGGGATAGGCGCGCCGGAACGAGTTCGCGGCGTCGAGGGCTCGCGCATACTCACCCTTATCCCGGTACGCGCCGATTAAATCCGACATCGTCGGGGAGGCGGCGGAACTCGCCGGATATTTCTTGACGAGTTCCTCCCACCACAAAATGGCGAGGTCGGTTTTGCCGAGTTTTCGATAGGCGTCCCCGCCCGAGCGCAGGGCTGACGCGAGATATTTTCCCGACGGCCAGCGTTTGCGGTAGTCGGAAAAAATCGCGGCGGCTCGATCCCAGTCGCCAGCCAAATAGCGAGACTCTCCCGCGCGATACAGCGCGTCCTCGGCGAGCGGGTCTTTCGGGTATCGGGTAACGAACGTCTGCCAGCGTTTTTCGGACTCGGCGGCGTCGCGCTTTCGGGCCGATATTTCCGCGAGCGCGAATAGGGCGCGGGGAGCCGATGAGGTGAGCCCGTTCGTCGACGAACCGTCTGCGACGCCCATCAACGCAGACTCCGCCTCATCGTATTTTTTCCCGTCGATCAAGATGGTCGCGCGGAAAGAAAGACTCCGCGCCCGATCCTCTGACGTCGGCGCGAGCTCGACCGCGCGAGTCGCGAGCGGAAGGGCGTCTCCGCCGGAAAGCAGGGTCGAAAGCGCGGCGAACGACGCTGCTTGCCATTCGTTCGGCGGGTGATTTTTCCCTTCGATGTATTGCGAAAAAACCGTCGCCGCGTCGAGCCAGCGCTTTAATCGATACAGGGAATACGCCCGGTAGTACGTACCCCAAGGAACGTAGGCGGAAAGATCCGATCCCTTATAGCGAAGGAAATCCGACAGGGCCGTCTCGGCGGTCGACCAATCGCCCTCGCGCACCGCGCAAAGCCCGCCGAGATACCGGGAAAGCGCCCACGTTCGGGAATCCTTCTCGCGGGCGGAGGGGAATGCCCGATCAAAAGCTGAAAGTCCGCCCTTTGCGCCGACTTCAGCCCAGGAAAACCACGCTAAAAACACCGATGGAGTCACGACGGATCCAGAAGAAATGCGCGCGCCGACGATGGCCACGGCCTCGGGTTTTCGCCCGCTCCGATCGAGGGCGGTCGCGTGCCACCAAGCCACGGAGTCGGCGGTAGCGGCGTCGAGCGAACCAACGCTGAGCGGGGCGGATTCCGCGAGTAATGAGTAGTCGACGCTTTTTTTCCAATTTTCCGCCTCGCCGTACCGACGCGCCAGCTCGGCGTAATAATAAGGACGGAGCGATCCCGCGTTCGGCAGCGCGTTTTCCAACGCTTGAATCGCGTCGGCTCCGGAGAGCCCGCGGGCGCGCACGAGCGCGTCATGGGCGCCTTCCTCGGCGATCGCGAAAATATTTATGGTTAGAAACGCCGCAAAGAGGGCGGCGCGGCGGATTTTGACCATTCGCACGATTACGCTCCTTCGATTAAGAAAAGAACTGAGGGGAAAAATGGTAACAAACGGAACAACCGATTTAGGGCTCGAACCAATCATCCTCGGGGAGGCGAACGCGGACCAAGTTTATGAAAGAATCGCGATTAGCGGCGATAAATTCCGCGATGGGCGTTTCTTTCGCGCTTTCGAAAGTCGCGACGGTAAAGTTCCCGTCCTCGTCGAAATAGGGGAAAAAGGCGACGACATGATGATATTGGCGCATGGGGGGATTTCCCAGCTCCCGGCTCACCGCGCCTAAATAAAAAGTTCCCGGTTCTCTCGACGCGAGCCAATACAATAGCGGAAGGATTTCGGCAGTCGGATAGCCAACGTTTGCGCGATATGAGCAGGTACCCGAAAACGGTTCTGCGGAGACGTCGACGCCGGAAGCCGAAGGAAGCGTGGTTCGTCCCGTTTGGAGCGTCACGACCGCGGAGGCGAGATTTCGCGTCCAATCGAGGGCGAAAAAAAGATCGCGTGACTCGCGAAACGGGCGAGTAAAATGGGTATCGGGGGCTGACGTTTGGGTCTTCAAGGGCTCAATCGCCGTTCCCGAACCGGCGCGCGGCCGAACGATGCCGTCAATGATCCATTTCGCGAAACCCGAGCAATTGACCCCGCCGATTACCTTGAGGGGGTCTTGTCCCTTGCCCAAGGCCGCCCATACGGAGCCGTGATCCTGGGCCTCGCCGGTCTCGATTAAAACCGGGTTGCCATCGGCGTCGAAAGCCCCGTCGTCCAAATACACTAATGTTTTTAGCCGATCGCGGATTTTCGACGACGCGGACGCGGAGCCGCCGTAGCGGGCAGGATCCGGCGACAGAAGGTCCCAAGGAACGGCTCGGGCGGTGAGCGAAACTAACGAAGAAAGTTTTTGGGCATACAGGTTGACGAACGGCGCGCCGATAGGAACGCCTTTGACGGCGAAAGCGCCGTACACGACTAAATCGAGCTGAGATCTTCCCCGCTCGGGGTCACTCCCCTCAGGCCGTATGACGATCCGGATGTTTTCGTCAGGAGTCGGGAAAATGGTGATGCGCGACGGCATGCCGTCGGACAGTCGCCTATCCAGGGACCAAACGCCCTCTTTTCCCCTCGCGTCAATCGGCTCAAAGGAAACGGAAAGAGAATCCCTCGCGGCGTCGCGCGCTTGGCGAACGATGAAAACCTCGCCCCACTCGTTTTGCCGGGTTTCCGGAAGGAAGAGGCGAACGTCGTGAGTTTCGCCCTTGAGCCATACGTCTTGCGTTTCTGCGCGAACGTCGGCCGACTCGGGATAGGAATCCGCCGGAAAAGGAAGCGCGAAAGAGGGACCGTACGCGGCGGCGAAAAACGCTAGGACGAGCGCGAATCCTCGCGCGGGGAAAAAACCTTTCATACCTCTATCGTTATCGGCAGTTTTCCCGCGAAATTTCACCTCGGCGTAAAAAAAGCCTTTCGCCGCTAGAGGCGGAAGGCTTTTTTTAGCGTTTAGCTTATTTCTTCGTATCGTCCGGATGAGTTCCCACGGGCGCGTTCGCGAGCAGGAGCTTCAGCCGGTTCAGCTGATTAACCTCGCTCGCGCCGGGATCGAAGTCGATCGCCGCGATATTGGAACCGGGGAAGCGGCGGCGAAGTTCCTTTATCATGCCTTTTCCGGTCACATGGTTCGGGAGGCACGCGAAAGGCTGCACGCACGCGATGCTCGGTACGCCCTCGTGAATCAGCTCGACCATTTCCGCGGTAAGGAACCAGCCCTCGCCCGTCATGTTGCCGAGCTGAACGATGTCGTCGACGCCTTCCTGCAGGTGGTAAATAGACTCGGGCGGCGTGAAGCGGCGGCTCTTTTTCAGGGCTTTTTTCATCGCTCCCCGGTACAGCTCGAGGAACCATACGAGAAGATGCGCGGTCGTCTCCGTTTTTTTGTCGAACGCGAGCTTTCGGTGTTTGTACACGCCGTTGATGAACGAATAAAACAGGAAGTCCGCGAGGTCGGGAACGACGCATTCGGCGCCTTCCCGCTCGATCGTCCCGAAAATATCGTTATTCGCCGTCGGGTGGAATTTGACGAGAATCTCGCCGACGACGCCGACGCGCGGCTTTTTCACGTCGCGGAGCGGCAAGGCGTCGAAATCGCGCACGATGTCGCGGATAAGCCGGTTATAGCCGCCGATCGAAAGGCTCTTGAGCTGGGAAATCGCGCGTGTGTTGTATTTCTCGTACAGCTCGTTCGCCGAGCCCTCGACCGCCTCGTAGGGCCGCGTGCGGTAGAGCACCCGCATGAGCAGGTCGCCGACCATGAGCGCCATCATCGCGCGATGCATCAACGCGGGAGTCATCGTAAAGCCGGGATTTTTCTCGAGTGACTGCGCCGAAAGGGAAATAACCGGTATGTGGCCCCAACCGATGTCGGACAGGGCGCGGCGGATGAAGCCGATGTAGTTCGTCGCGCGGCAGCCTCCGCCGGTTTGCGTGATCATCAGGGCGACGTTATCGAGGTCGTAGAGGCCGGATTTCAGGGCCGAAATCATTTGTCCTGCGACGATGATCGACGGATAGCACGCGTCGTTATTGACGTACTGCAGGCCGATGTCGACCGCCTTCGTGTCTACTTCCGGCAGGATCACGAGATTGAATCCCGAATACTCGAAGGCGTGCTGGATGAGGCGGAAATGGATCGGAGACATCTGCGGCGCGAGGATCGTGAAGCGCTTTTTCATTTCCTTCGTGAACACGACGCGCTTATGGCTCGCGGGGTGCATTTTCGCCTTCGTCTCGTTGCGATCTCGTTCGCGGATCGCGGCGATGAGACTGCGCATGCGAATCCTGACCGCGCCGAGGTTCGATCCCTCGTCGATTTTCACGAGCGTATACATGCGGCCTTTCGCCTCGAGGATTTCCTGCACTTGGTCCGACGTTACCGCGTCGAGTCCGCAGCCGAAACTCGTCAGCTGCACGAGCTCAAGGTCGGGATTCGTCGTGACGTACTGGGCCGCGCGATAGAGTCGGTTATGATAGGTCCACTGGTCGACGATGCGCAAAGGCCTCTCGACGGCGCCCAGATGAGCCACGGAATCCTCGGTCAAAACGGCGAGTCCGAGGCCGGCGAGCAGTTCCGGAATGCCGTGGTGAATTTCGGGATCGAGGTGATAGGGACGCCCGGCGAGCACGATGCCCTTGAGTCCCCGCTCGTGGATTTCGCGAATCGTTTCCTCGCCCTTCCGTTCCGTCTCGTCGCGGAAAGCTTCCTGCTCGACCCAGGCGGCGCGCACGGCCGCGGCGATTTCCTCGGCGCTCAAGCCGAACTTCGGCCCGAGCTCCTCACACAGCCGCTCGGCAAGCCTTTTTTCGTCGTCTATCGGCAAGAAGGGATTCATGAACACGATCGAGTCGTCCTGTCGAAGCGCGTCCATATTATTGCGGAGCACTTCGGGATAGCTCGTAACGATCGGGCAGTTATAATGATTGCCGACGCCGGGATCCTCGACGCGCTCGTACGGCGCGCACGGATAGAAAATGAATTTAACGCCTGAGTCGAGCAAGGCCTCGATGTGGCCGTGGCTGATTTTTCCGGGATAGCACACCGATTCGGACGGGATCGACTCAAGACCGAGTTCGTAAACGTCGCGGCTCGACCGCGGCGAAAGGCGCACGCGGAAACCGAGCTTCGTGAAGAACGTAAACCACAGCGGGTAGTTCTCGTACATATTGAGCACGCGCGGCAAGCCAACGTCGCCGCGCGTCGCTTCTGCGGCGGGGAGCGGCTTGTAATGAAAGAGCCTGCGGTATTTCCAATCGAAGAGATTGGGTACCGGTCGTTTTTCGGGTTTCGCCGCGCCGACGTCGTCGGCAGCGGGCTTTTTAACCTCGATTTCGAGCTCAAGACCGCGTTCACAGCGATTTCCGGTGACGAAGCGGCGAGGCGGCGCGATCATCTGTTCCACGGGGCCGTTCGTTACGACGCCGGCGGTAAAGGTGTTGATCGTGAGCAGGCAGTTGTTCGAGCATTTGCCGCAGCGGCGAAGCTCAAGGTCGACCTTGAAGTTTTCGAGCTGCTGCATCGTCGCGAGGCCGGTACGCGCGTCCGAGGGCGAGCCCGCGTCCTTCCACTGGTCGAGCGCGATGAGCGCGGCGCCGTAAGCGCCCATGAGGCCGGCGACGTCGGGCCGGAACACGTTCCTGCCGGAAATTTTCTCGAATGCGCGGAGCACGGCGTCGTTGTTGAACGTGCCGCCCTGCACGACGACTTTCTCGCCGATGGCGGCGGCGTCGCGGAGCTTAATGACCTTGAAGAGGGCGTTTTTAATGACCGAGTACGAGAGCCCCGCGGAAATATCCCCGACCGACGCGCCTTCTTTTTGCGCCTGCTTAACGCGGCTATTCATGAAGACGGTGCAGCGGCTGCCGAGATCGACGGGCTTATCGGCTAAAAGGGCTTTGTTGGCGAACGACTGAATGTCGAGTCCGAGCGAGCGGGCGAAGTTCTCGAGGAAGCTTCCGCAGCCGGACGAGCAGGCCTCATTGAGCTGGATGGACGTGATAGCGCCGTTTTTCATGCGGAGGCACTTCATGTCCTGACCGCCGATGTCGAGGAGGAACTCCACGCCGGGAACGAAGAACTCGGCGGCGCGATAATGCGCTATCGTCTCCACTTCGCCTGAGTCGACGCCGAGCGCGGCCTGAAAGAGGGCCTCGCCGTAGCCGGTCGAGCAGGAACGAACGATACGAACGCCTTCGGGTAAGCGGCGATAGAGGTCTTTGAGCACTCGTACCGCCAAATCGACGGGATTTCCGCCGTTAATGTCGTAAAATCTCCAGAGAATGCGGCCCTGATCATCCACGAGCACGGCTTTCGTGGTCGTGGAGCCCGCGTCGAGACCGAGGAAGACCGGACCTTTCGCCGAGTCGAGATCCGCGGTCTTTGCTATCTCCGCGGCGTGCCGGATGCGGAATTCCTCCAGGTCGCGCTCGCTCGCGAACAGGGGCTCAAGACGCTGCACTTCGTGCATTTCGGCGCCGACGAGCGTTTTAAGCGCGGCGCGCAGTTCCGAAAGCTCGAAAAAGCGCGGACCGATCGCCTGAGAGGTATTCACCGGCGCGGTACCGCCCGCAGCGACGGGCTTGAAAGAAACGGCCGGGTTCGCGAGATCGACGCCTTCGAGGGACATTTCGGCGGACCAGGCGGCTCCCGCGGCGACGAAGAGCTGCGAGTCCTCGGGGACGATGATTTCGTCATCCTTGAGCTTGAGCGTCTCGATGAATCGATAGCGAAGCTGATCCATGAAATGAAGCGGTCCGCCGAGGAAGGCGACATGGCCGCGAATGGGCTTGCCGCAGGCGAGGCCGGAAATCGTTTGGCTCACGACCGCTTGGAAAATGCTCGCGGCGATGTCCTCGCGGCGGGCGCCTTCGTTGATGAGGGGTTGAATGTCGGTTTTAGCGAAAACGCCGCAACGGGCCGCGATGGGATACAGCATTTTCGAGCCGCGAGCGAGGTCGTTCAGCCCGTCGGCGTCGGTGTCCAAAAGAGCGGCCATTTGGTCGATAAACGCGCCCGTTCCGCCGGCGCAGGTACCGTTCATGCGCTGTTCCACGCCGTCGGTGAAATAGGTTATTTTCGCGTCCTCGCCGCCGAGTTCGATCGCGACGTCCGTTTGCGGAATCATTTTCCGAACCGCGGTGGTCGCGGCGACGACTTCTTGCACGAAAGGAACGGATAGCCAGTGTGAAACGGCCAAGCCGCCCGATCCGGTCACTTTCACGCTCAATACCGGGAAATTAGCCGCGTCAAAACGGCTTTCCAGGGAATCGAGCGCTAAATCCACCACCGAAATGATGGTACTGCGAATATCGGCGCGATGACGTTCGTACTTGCTGTAAAGTATCGTTCCCGTCTCATCGAGGGCGACCACCTTTACGGTAGTCGAGCCCACGTCGATCCCGACGCGTATCACTGTTCTTTGTGCCATAGGCCGTATAATGGCACAGAACCGCAAAACGATGCAAGCCGCGCGGTTTTACGCTATTTTTTCTGCGCGCTCACGAAGTCGAAAACTTGCAACTCTTTCATGAATCCCAGTTTATCGACCGACGCGCTGTAGCCGTCATCAGTTTTCGCGTACTTAAGCGTCCCGACGAATGTTTTCGGGGCGCGATAGACATACAGCAGGGCGGAACCGGACGAGGCGACGTTTTCGGCGATTTCCGCGGGCAGAAACACCTGGGGACTGGAGCTCGTCGGAAGCGCGGTAATGACGCCGTCGAACCCATTCGCGGCAGCCGCGTCGGAAAACACTTTTTCTATCGCGGTATAACGGGCGGTTGTTTCCTCAAGCGAAGCCTGCGCGGCGGAGAGATTCTGCTTCGCTTCCTCGAGGGCTTTCTTTGAGGCTTCTAGGTCCGCTTTCCGGGCCGCGAGACTCGCCTCGACGTCCGTTCGCGCCTTATGCTCGGTTTCGACGGCGGTAAACGCTTCTTTGAGCATCCGCTCCTCGGCGTCACCGGTTAAAAGCGCCACTTTTCTCGCGGTCGCGACGTAGGGAGCCGCCTCATTATTGAAGGGAATCGAAGCAACTTTCGATAACAGGTGATCGAGTCCCGTATAGCCGTCGCGAACCGAATCGAAATCGGCCTTCGTGAAACTGTAGTTCGCCGGGATTTTCGCGGGAGCGGCGCGGAACGGCAGGCCCGGCGTCGAGAACGCTTCGGTTCGCTCGATAAAGGCGTCGGAGACGGAATCCGCGAATTTCGGGTCGAGGGCGGAAATTTTCGCCTGGTACTCGTCGATGAGCTGCTTCACCTCGTCGGTCTTAAGCCGCACGTTCTCCTGCTGAATCTCGATGTTTTTCGAGCGAAGCTCGGCGATTTCCTTTTCGTACGTCTCCTTCATCTTCTTTTTTTCGATTTCGTACAGGTCTTGCTGATTGTCCAAAAGCCGCTTTTGGGCCTTCGCTTCCTCGACGCGCTTCGTGTCGAAGGACTGCACCTGTTTTTGGGCCTCGACTATCCGCGCGTCGATGTCCGCGGCGCGCGCCTTATAATCGGCCGCGAGCTTTTTCTCCTGGGTGGCGTAATTCGCGACGATAGCCTGTTTTTGCTGGGCCCGTTCCGCGTCCGACATCCGCTTCGCGGAAAGAATATCGAGATCCGACTGACGCTGGAGACGAAGCGTCGAAAGGGATGAATCGTAATCGGTCTTCGCGTCAACTTTTTCCTGCGTAACGTTATCGAGCGTCGTCTCGGCCTTTTTCGCGAGATCGAGCGCGTTTTTAAGGTTCAAGTCCTCGAAAACCGCGATATCCACCGCGACGTTTCGGGAGGACTCGTTAATCCGAGACGTGACGAACCACGACACGAGGGCAACCAGGACGACGACCAAGGCGATGACGCCCACGACGAAGATATCCCTGTTTTTCCGGGTTTTGGAAAATTCGACGTCAAGGTCGTAGACTTTCTGATCGTCGTGCCGAATCGACATCAGATTGTCGCGCAGAAAGAGCTGAACCTTATTTTCGTGCGACGGCGTCACTTCGATGTCATTGTCCATATTCCCCTCCAGCCCTCAGGCGCAGTTTTGGTGGTTCCGATTCGATCGAAAAAAACCGAGCAGAATTCGAGGCCGCAGGCCTGGAAGTGCCCGCGCGCGGCATCCCAATCGCCGGCGTAATACTGCTCGAGGCCGAGCCCGAACACGCGGAATTTCTCGATCAGTCCCGGGTCGACCGTCTTCGTGTCGAGCGGGTAATAAATGCGCTTTCCCTCGGTTTTTCCCTTTACCTGGACCATGTCGATCTCGGCGAAAATGTAGCGGTCGGTATCCCGCATAACCTCGTTCTTAATATACTCCGAGACGATGATGGGCACCGAGTAAATCCGGGTAAGTCCCTCGAGTCGGGACGAGGAGTTTACGTTATCGCCGATGACGGTGTTCGTCATGCGGTCGACGGACCCGATGTTTCCGTAGAAAACTTTTCCGCCGTCGATGCCGACGCCGACGTCGATGAGAACGGCCTTGAAAACCCGCTCCTCGGATTCGGTGAGCGGTCGCGTTTTCTCGATTTCGGAGCGCCGCAACTTCATTTGCGAGCGAAGCGACGCCGTCACTTCCTGAATTTCGTAGGCCGAAACGAGGGCGTTAATCGCCTTGTTCTTCGTGCCCCGGAGCGTGCCGTACACCGCGAGGACCGCGTCTCCGATGATCGAGCCGACGATTCCGCTCTCGTCGTGGACGCACTTAATCGCGCGGTCGTAATGCACGTTCAGCAAGTCGATGATGTCGTTGCCGAGCGTTTCCGTCATGTACGTGAAGCCGCGAATGTCGGAGAAAAGGATCGCGAGCTCCATCTGCCGTCCCTCGAGCCGGATATTGTGCTCCTGATACGCGCGCTCAACGACGTCTTGGGTGACGAACTTCCTGAAAATCAGCAGGAGGTTATTGATGGTCGCCGACAGGGCGTTGAACGACGCGCCGAGATACGCGACGTCGTCGTTCGGGGCCCCCTTGAGGTCGATGAGGTCGAGCCGCTGCCCCTCTTGCATGGCGAGCATGCTATCCGCGAAGTGCTTGAGGAAGCGGAGAATGTGGTTGATGCAGACGACCCCGACCACGAGGAAAAACACGACTAAGACGAGAATGATGATCGTGATGCTGCGGAAAATGGCGTTCGTCGACGCGAGCATTTCCTTGAACAACTCCGCCCGAACGACGAAGCATCCCCACTTATCCAAATATTTGTAGACGGCGAAATATTCGCCTCCCGGACCATTAAACCGAAAACTGCCCTCGGCGTCGCCGGCGAGGCGGGCGGAATTGAGGTCGTCGAGGGCTTTCGCGTCGGGAAAAGTTTTGAAGGATTCGCCGCCCGACGCGATGAACACGAAGGATCCGTCGGCGGAAAGGCCGAACGCGGTTCCATGCGCTGACTTTATGTCCCGCGCGGCGTTCGTCGTTATCGAGTCAATCGCGCCGGCGCGATCGCCGGAGAATTGGAGAATCTCGAACTGATTCGACGCGAACGAATAAATGTCTTTGAGCTCCTTCACGAGCAGCTCATTCGTCTTTTTGACGATTTCGCGCTGGTTGAGCACTAAGTTCAGGTAGTTTGTCGCGAAAGTTGAAATGAGAATCAGGACGACGAAGGCCGACATAATCTTGAACGACAGGGGAATAATCGGCGTATCCCCAATCTTCCGGAACCACGTAGAGGGCTTCAAGGACATACTTTCCTCCAATAGCACAAACTATACACCCCATCCGACTCTTCTACAACGAGAAACGCTGTGGTAATGTCAAAACATGGCTCAATCCCTACTAAAAAGCGGCTCGCGGCTCACGGTCCTGACCTTTTGCTCGCGCGTTCTCGGCTTAGTCCGCGAAATGACGAAGGCCGCCTTTCTCGGAACGTCCGCCCTTTCGGACGCCTTCACCGTCGCGTTCATGATCCCGAATTTGCTGCGTCGGCTCTTCGCCGAAAACAGCATTTCCGTCGCCTTCATCCCGACGCTGTCGGGGTATCTCGACCGAAAAAAAGACGGCGAGACCCGGGAGTTTCTCTCGGCGACGTTCACGCTGCTCTCGTTTCTCACGTCGATAACCGTCGTTTGCGGGATCGCGCTTACGCCGATCATCGTGCATTTCTTCAAAACGGGAACGACCGAGACGATTTTGCTCACGAGAATAATGTTCCCCTATTTGGCGGTCATTTCGCTCGCCGCCTTTTTTCAGGGAATACTCAACGGAGTCAAGGTCTTTTCGCCTTCCGGCTTCACGCCGATTCTCTTTAACGTCATCATTATCGGCTGTACCTACGCGCTGTCGCCGGTCATGGCGAATCCCGCGCGGGCAATGTCGGTGGGGGTCTTGCTCGGGGGCGCGGTACAGGCGATTTTCCAGCTGCCCTTCGTCTTCAGGCGGGGTTTCCGGTTCTCCCTCGTCCCGATCAAGCGGGCCTTCGCGAACCCGGGAACGAAGGCCGTCCTGAAGCTCATCGGCCCGACCGTGCTCGGCATGGCCGTGTACCAGCTCAACGACCTCGTCTCCACGATGCTCGCCGGATACGCGGGACAGGGCGTCGCGTCGAGCCTCACGTACTCGATACGGATGCAGGAACTCATTCTCGGCATATTCGTCGTGTCGATCGGCACGGTCATCCTGCCGGACCTCACCGAGCTCGCGACCCGCGCCGAATGGCCGGCCTTCAACCGACTGCTCGCCCAATCGATGAACGTCATCGCCCTTATCACCATACCCGTCACGTTTTATTCCCTCGTTTCCGGTGAGGGCTTGATAACGCTCCTCTACCGCAGCCGCAACTTCGACGAGCGGTCGGTCGCGCTCACGCTGTCGGCCTTTACCTGGCACATCGCCGGGCTTTATTTCATCGGGGTGAACCGCGTCATCGCGCCCGCGTTTTACGCGCAAAGCGACACGAAGTCGCCGGTGAAGGCCGGTATCGTCGCGTTCGCGGTGAACATAGTCCTCGCGATCGCCCTCTCCTTTCCCCTGAAAGGCGGCGGCATCGCCCTCGCGCTCAGCGCGGCGAGCGCGGCGAACACGGCGCTTCTTATCGCCTTTTTGGGGAAAAAACCGACGATCGACGTGCCGATGGTGCTCCGATCGACGATAGCGTACGCGGCGAAAATACTCGCGTTCTCGGTCGTCGCCGCTGCCCCGATCCGAATTTTCAGGGAGCCCCTCTACGCGGCCTTCGCCGGTCGCAACAAATTCTTCAGCGACGGGATTCCGCTCGCCGTCAGCCTCGCGGCGTTCGCGGCCATCGGCGTCGCGTTGCTCGCCATAAGCCGCGACCCCATCGCGATCGGCCTCGCGGGATCGCTCAGGAACCGAAAGAGGAAGTTAGGCTAAGGGGAAATCAGCAGAACGGGAACGCTTGGGCGGCGGAGCGGAAAGGGCGATCAGGGAAGGATTTTTATTTCCGTTCGAGGAGAGCGGAGACTTCCCGCTCGCGATAGCCGAACAGGGCGAAAAAGCCGACGAGAGAGAAAGCCGCGGCGAGTATGAGCGTGACGCGCAACCCCGTTTGGCTTGGCTTCGCGTAATTTCCCGTCCCGATGGCCATGACCGACGGGAATAAGAGAGTGGAAAAAAGCTGCCCCATTTTCATGACGAGCGAATGCACGCCGAAATACATTCCCGCCCGATGGGCGCCGGTTTTTTTCTCGGCGGCGACGGCGAAGTCCGCGACGATGGCGTTCGGGATAACCGTGAAAATCGACAGCGGAATCGCGATGAGCAGGGAAAGGATCGCGCCCTGTATAACCGAAGGGAGCGGGTATTGCCCCGCGAATATCGACAGCGTCAGAAACACGATGAGCATGAGAAAGGCGGCGAACAGCATCGCGCGCTTTCCCGCGCGCTGGGCGAGCGCGGCCACGGGAGCGTAAAACGCGATGTTCGCGAAAAAAATCAGCAGCAAATAATATACGGTGAAGGACATCGGCAGATCGAGCAGGACGGTAACGTAAAACGTGAAGCCGGCGATCGCGAAAGCAGAGGCGATGCGGTACAGCATATCGGCGAGCAGATACGGGCGAAAGCGATTATCGCGAACCACCGCCCCGAAGGAAACGGAGAACGTGCCGGGATCCGGCTCCTCTTCCGAATATTTCCGTTCGCCGATAAGGATCGACGGAATCAGCATGCAGACAAGTGAAACGACCGCGTAGGACAAAAGGGCGAGTCGAAACGAGGAGAGGTGCGACAGCCTTCCGAAGGAAAAAATCCAATCGACGACGAATGAGAGGCGATCGCCGAATAAGGACGCGATCGCCGTCGCGAACGCCATCATCATGGTGATTTTCAGCCGATCCCCGCTCGAGTTGCTGCATCCGGACAGCAAGGCGAGATAGGGAATCGTGTACAGAGAAAGGAACACGTAAAAAAGGATCGTGACGACGAGCACGAAAACGGCGTTCACCGGGGAGGAGCCGATAACGGGAGGAACGAAGACGAGAACCGAAAAAAGGGCGGTGGGTAGGGCCGCAAGGGCCATGAAGCCGGTTCTCCGACCGCGTTTCACGCGGCTACGGTCGGAACCGTACCCAGAAAAAAGGCCCATTGCCGCGTCGACGAGTTTCGCGAGGGCGATTATCAAGCCGGTAACGGTGAAAAATCCGAATAAATACCCCTGATCGAGGAAAGTCGGAAAGACGACCGATCCGGAAAATCCCCGGGATACGTAAAACGAAACGAAAAAATTGCCCACGCCGTACGCGCACAGGACAAGACCAAACTGCCCAAAGGCGTATAGGAACTTTTTTTGGGTAGACAAAACCATGAACGACGGCTCCTATCGGGTTTTGTCGCCTATGATAGCCGATTTGCTTTACCCTGTCAAAGATTTTGAAGTATATTGAACGGATATGGATACGTACGCGAAAAGAAGGGCCGATCTCTATACCTGGATGGCTCGCACCAGCACGGCGGTCGTGGTGCTCGAAGACACCGAAGGGCGCCGAAATCCCGCCGTTCGGTATTTCTCAGGACATCCTTCGGACGCCTTGCTCATACTGACGATAACCGGCCACGCGGTTCTCTGCCCGTGGGACGAGAATCTCGCCGAAATGATGGCGAGCGTCGACGTTATCGTGCCCTACACGGAATACGGCCGCCACCCGATAGCGGCGGTCAGCGGCATCGTCGGGAAAATCGGGGTTCCGCCGCATTCGCGCGTCGAAATCCCGGACGACACGCCCTATCCCCTTTTCTTGCGATACGTGGAGGCTTTGCTTGAGTACGACGTGCTTTGCCGCACCGACGGCGTGGCGGACGAAATAGCGCGCATGCGATCCATTAAGGACGCGGAGGAAATCGCTACCGTCGAAAAAGCGTGCGTCATTACCGACGGGATCATCGACTTGATCGAGCGTCAGGTGAAAAACGGCAAAATTAAGACCGAATTGGACGTGGCTTTGCTCATCGAGCGGGAGGCGCGCGCGGCCGGCGCAGAGGGAACGGGCTTTGAGACGCTCGCCGCGGGACCGACGCGGAGCTTTGGCATTCACGCGTTTCCCCCATTCACCGCCGGTTCGTTTTCCTCGCCCGGACTCTCAATTCTCGATTTCGGGGTGAAGGTCGCCGGATACACGAGCGACGTCACGCTCACCGTCGCCGCGGGCGAACTCAGCCCGGCCCAGGAAAAGCAACTCGCCCTCGTCGAGCGGGCGTACGACGCCGCGCTCGCCCTCTATAAGCCGGGAACGCCCACCCGGGACGCGTCGCTCAAAGCCGACGAGATTTTCCGAAAGGGCAAGCGGTCGATGCCGCATGCCCTGGGCCACGGCATCGGGCTTGAGGCCCACGAGGGCCCGGCCATCAGGAACCGCGAGGACAATGAATGGAAATACGAGCCGGGCATGATAGTCACGCTTGAGCCGGGGCTGTACGACCCGCGAATCGGCGGGTGCAGACTCGAAAACGACATACTCATCACCGAAACCGGGAATCGCGTCCTGACGAACGCGCGCATTATCAGGCCGTAGGGTTCTCCCCGGCGCGAACTCGCTCGAGCCGCTCCTTAATGCGATCGAGCCGGTTCGTCAGCGTCACGACGAACCCTTCGTCGGGCAAATCGCGCACCGCGGCCCGCAGGAAATCGATAGCTCCCTCAACGTCGACCGATTTACCCTCGATGAAATCGAGGCTACCGTTCGCCGAGCGGCGCGCGAGATACGCGCCCGCGTCGACGCGTAAGCCGTGCTTGCCGGAAAGCCTATCGATCACGTATTCCAACTGAATGCGTTCGTCGCTCAGCAGATAGGCGGCAAGCGCTTGCTCGGGTAACGCGCGCGTCATCGACTTAAAATAGTTAAACAAGGCCAAAAGCTCGTCGCTCGGGATCGACTCAAGCGCCTCGTCGAAACTCGGGGAGGAGAGAACGGGCGCGCGAAGGGGAAATTGCTCACCCGAACGGTCGCTGGGGGCGCCGAAGTCCGAAACGGGGGAACTTTCGTCGAGAGAGATCCCTTCTTGCGCATCGAACGGCGTCTCCTCGCCCGACACTCCTGCCTCGCTTCCGACTTCGGACGGTGACCCCTCATCATCGATAAAGCTCTCCGGGACGTCCCCGTCTTGGTTGTCGGACGCGAGATCCTCGCAAGCATCCTCGGCAAGTGCGGGTTCTGGCGCGTCGAGACCGTCGGAAAAAGATGGGAGCGGCTCTTCTTCGGGTGTGGTTTCCTCCGGCTCGAAGAAGGGGCTCAAGTCGAGCGGCTCCTCCGGTTCGGTCGGCGCGTCATCGTCCCCGACGGTTTCATCGTCGCTCGGGATTGCCCCCGATTCTTCCGGACCGACCTCAGCGGGCGAAACCGATGGTTCGGATTCCGATTCGGTTCGCTCGCCCGATTCCGGCCCCTCCTCGTAATTCGGGGTTAAGTCCGCTTCCGGCTCCGGTTCGTAACCGGAATCGAAACCCTCGTTCGAATCCGGCTCCGCGTTTTTTTTCTGCGGAGCGATTGGACGGCCATCGTCGGGGCGCTGGGGATAGTCGGGATAGTCTGGGTACGGCTCCCGGGGATATTGAGGTGAGGAGGGAGGCGCCTCGGGAACGGGCGGTTCCTCCTCCTCGCCCGACGCGTCGGGACCGAAGTCGGCCGGCTTATTCTTGCCGGAAAGGTCTTCCTCCGTCTCCTCCATATCGGGGCCGAGGGGAAGCGGGCGCGTCTCGTCGTCGGGACCGTCGGAGCCGAAGGGCGAGCCGGGAGCCTCGAGCGGCTCCTCAAAATCGACGAGATCGTCGAGCGTGACGTCCTCGGGGAGTTCCTCCTCCTCGTCGGTTATAAGTTCGTCAAAGGGCATCTCGCTATCGTCGATAAGATCCTCTTCCTCGAATAGATTGAGGGCGTCGGATTCCTCGTCGACGGGAACGAAGTCTTCGTCCGCCTCGCCGGAGCCGAGCTCAAGCTCGGAATCGCCGACGTCGGGAATGAGTTTTTCGCGGAGCAGCCGCAAGTTTCGGCCCATGGCGTCGGGATTATTCGCGCCGTAGCGGTTCACCGCCTTTTCGTAGAGATCGAGCGACTCAACGAGATTGAGCAGATCGGACTCGGAGGCGCGGCCGCCCTGCATGTTGACGATATCGTCGGCGAGGCGCACCGCCTCGGCGTTTTTTCCGGACTGCTGGTAAAAAAGCGAAAGAGCCGTGAGCGCGTCGATGTTTTCCGGCTCGCGGGATAGGACTTCCTTGTACGCGGCGAGCGCGTCGTCGGGTTTATCCATCGCCTCGTACAGCTGACCGAGGGAAATGCGCACGGCGGCGTCTCGCGGGCGTTCAGCCAGGTAAGCGCGCAGCTGCTCCTCGGCTTCCTTGAGTTTTCCGGCGTGGATGAGCTGATCGGCGAGATCGATGCGAAAATCGATCTCGGACGGGTCTTTCGCGAGAATTCGCTCAAAGCACTTTTCGGCCTCGTCCCCGTTTCCCATTTGCGCGTGCATGCGGCCCTTGACCCGCAGCGCCGCAAGGTTGTCGGGATCGATTTCCTCGATGCGCAAAAAGGTCGATTTCGCCTCGGGGTATTGCTGAAGGTTCACGTACACCCGAGCGAGCGCCACGAGAATCCCGATGTCGGCGGACTCAAGCTCGCCGAGAGCGCGGAGCTCCTCGAGCGCCTGCTCGTTTTTGTCCTGGCGCTCAAGCAGTCCCACGAGGGCGAGGACCGCGTGAACGTTATTCTTATTCGAGTTAACCGCCTTGCGGTAGTACGACAGGGCTTCGTCCATTCGTCCGTTCCGGGCCGCTATCGATCCCAGGTCGACGAGGGCCTTTCCATCCGAGGGATCGACGGCGAGGACTCTCTTGAGCGTCGCCGCGCACTGCCGTTCGTCCTTTTGCCGCGCGTATAGGGCGGCGAGATCGTGGAGGGCGTCGTTCCAGCCCGGTTTCGTCTTGAGCGCGGAGGAATATTCGGCGATCGCCTCGTCCGGCCGGTTCAGCGCCTCGTAGCTATGGGCCATGTTATAGTGAATGAACGGGTGGTTCGGGTCGATTTGCAGGCCGCGCCTCCATGCCTGAAGCGCGAGGTCATGCCTCCCGCTCAGGGCGTGGATGGAACCGAGGTGGTTATATGCGAGCACGTCGTCGGGCTTTTGGTCGACGACGTCGGAGAAGCACAGCGCGGCCTCGGCGTAATCGCCCATCTGCTTATACGTGTTGCCGAGATTATAGAGAACAGTTACGGTATCCTTTCCCGTCGCCTTCGCGCGCGTGAGCGCCGCAATGGATTCTTCGTATTTTTGCAGTCGACGATAAATGACGCCGAGATTGTTAAGCACGTCGACGTCGTCTGGATGGATTTCCGAAAGTTTCTGATACACCGACAGCGCGTTTTCCCAGCGATCGGCGCGCAAATAAACGGTTCCGAGCAGGGAGAGCGCGTCGGCCAAGTCCGGCGACTGCCGGAGCAAATTGACGAGCAATTTCTCCGCGTAGGTAAAATCGCGCGCGACGAGCGCCGAGTTAGCGCGATCGAGGATTACTTGGTTTTGGTCTGGCATGCTCACTCTCCCCTTTTTGCCCGAGGACGGGCGTTAGTCTCCGCCGAAAGCTCGCCGGGATCGCGCGAACCGGCGGCGTCGTAGGCGGCGACGCTGAAATAATACAGTTTACCGTTTTTGAGACCCTCAACGGTACAGGAACGCGCGGAACCGACGTCGATCGGAGAACCCGAATCAAGGTACTCGCCGGGCCGTCCGCCGTAATAGACGAGATAGCCCTTCACGTCGGCGTCGACGGACGCGGGCCACGACAGAGAGACCGATCCATCCCCGGCGACGGCCGCGAGGCGCGCGGGAGGCCAGGGGGGCGAATCTTCCTCGATCGAAAGCGTCACCGAGGTCACGGAGGGCGAGACGGAACCGGTGCCGTCCGGGTACAACTCTCCCGAAACCTGGAAATATCTTCCGGCGATTCCGATAAGGGTCTCGCCCGACTCGACCGGTATCCACGCGGGATAATCGTCGGTCCACGAGTAAAAATTATCCCCGGCGCGAACGAAAAACGCCGTGCCGGTTCCCCCTGGCTCGCTCGTCACTGCCGATATGGACGTCAAGGACGAGTTGGCGGCCCCCGAGTCGACGGGATTCGAGACGAACCGTCCGCCTCCTGAGGAAAACCGATCAAGCGTCGCATGCCGGGCGTCGAGGCTATCCAGGCGCAAAGGCGACCGACGCAGGCGAAACTCGTCTATGAGCCCAGAGTACCGGGGGCAGAGCGCGATATCGGCGGGCGTCCCTAAAAAAGCCGGGAAAACGTCGCCCGACTCGCCGCCCGTGGAGGTCGCGTAGGCGATTGCCTCGACTGAGCCGTCCACGTCGTATTCGAGCAGGCCCGTCGAGGCGTCGTAGGAAAGCGCGTGATGAGACCAAGTGCCGGGCACGAGGACGCGGCCACCCGCGAGCGAAAGCTCGATCGGCTGACCGCCCGTCTTCGTCCATACGTTGGAGAATTTCCACTCGACGCGGCCCTTCGCGAGGCTCGCGCGAATATACTGATACATCGGCTGGCCGTCGGACACCCGGGACGAACGCCACTGAAACAACACGTCGCCATTCTCGGTTACGGACGGATAGAGCCAGAAATCGACGCCGAACGAACCGAGCTGGCCGGCAACGCCAAAAATCGAGCGAGGGCTTCCTTTCAACACGAGACCTGAACCGTCGGTGTTGCACAGCGCCGCTCCGTTTCCCCGACGGGCCTTCGAGGAACCGACCGGAACGAAAGTCGACGAGACGGTCGCGTAGTTCCCGGTCGCGTCCGTGACGTCGCGAGAATCGAACGAGAGATAGAGGTCGTCCCCGGCGGCGGACGGATCGCCCGTTCGCGCGTCGAGGCCCGGGAGCGAGCCCGCGGCGGATTCGCTCGCCAAAAGTTCCGAAGAAAGCGCAAGCGCCTCGTACCCGAGCCGGCCCTTTCCGCGCGAGAGTCCCACTGACGAAGCAAGGGCCGGCCAGCCGGCCTTCCCGCCGAGCGTGACGGTCTTGGTCTCGGAAAACGCCGAGGCGAAAAAGAGGATAAAAAAGATGGTCAAACTGAATTTATTTTCTCGCATAACGGTACTTATCAGAGTATCGGCACGATGGTATGATAAATACAATGAAAGAGCAGTCCGATACCCGCAAAAAACTCCACGACATCGCTCTTAACGCCCCGAAATCCAGCGGCGTGTAC
>QKAR01000163.1 GCA_003246335.1 Spirochaetales bacterium
GCCGGGAGCGTCGACGATTCTCCCGCCCCGAATAAGGCCGCGACGACGATGGGAACCCAAAAAATTCGCAATGATGAAATTCTCGCGCAGATCACGATGCTTGAGGGAGATTTACGGCAATCGATCGCGGAATTCCGCTACGCGGACGCGGTATCGAGCCTTGACGCAATCGCGGACCTCGCGAAGGGGGTCCCCGCCGGCCAAGGCCGTCTCGACGCGGACCGATCGCTGCTGAACGGAGCCCTCGACGCGCTGAGGTTCGAGCCGATTTCCTCCCCCTCGGAGACGATGGCCGGGGTCGCGTTCAAAAAACCGTTCGCGATTCGCGTGAGCGTCCTAAACGGCGACGTGAAAACCCCCGTGTCGGGTTTTGAGTGCCTGGTTTCCTCCCCATCGGGATCGCAAGTGATCGAGTCGGGGCCGGATGGTGTGGTGACGTTCGTCCCCTCGGTTCCCGATCGGGCCGGAAAAAACGCGCTCGTCTTTTCGTCGAGCCTCGCGCCGAAAGACGCGGAACTTCGCGACTCCATCGCGCTTCGCTCCGAAAAGGGCTTTCTCTCGCTGTCGTTCCCTCACGTCGTTTCCACGAAAAATCGGCGGATCGCGACGACGATTTCCCTGCTCGATTTCGACAAGAACGGCACGGCGATCACGAACATGAACTTTTCGTCCACGACCCTGCTCAAGCCGCTCATTCAGCGCGGTTTCTCCCGGATCGGCATGGCCGATTTCCCGAACCAACTCGCCTCGGGTGACGAAGCCGCCCTTTTGAAGGCGGCCAAGGCGCAGTTTGGCGCCGGCGTTCAGCGATTTATCTACGGAACCGTCCGCATCGAGAATCTCGTTCAGGGCGACGATGGCGCATGGTCGTGCGAGGCCGTGGGCAAGATTACCGTGCGCGACCTCGCTACCGGCGACTTAATTTACGAGACGACCGAGCGGATTCCCGGCGTCGGGAAAACGGAAGCCGCCGCGATCACCGACGCGCGTAAAACGCTTTCGGGCGAAACTTTCGTCGACGATCTTTTCTACAATATGTAAGCGTTACGCGATCGTTTTCGCTCTTTTTTTTCCCCCATCGCGCGCTCGTTTCAGGTTATACTGGACGTCAATTCGCGAAATGGGGGAAATCAATGTACAGTCTCGTCTTATTGCTTGTCTTTTTGTTCGGCATGGTAGCCATCGGCGTTTGGGGTATGCGGAAAACCTCCTCCATGAACGACTTCTTCCTTGGAGGGCGAACGCTTGGTCCCTGGATGTCCGCGTTCTCGTTCGGCACGACGTATTTTTCGGCGGTAATTTTTATCGGGTTCGCCGGCAGGCAGGGCTGGCAGTTCGGCCTGAAAGCCGTGCTCATCGGCGTGGGCAACGCCGTTCTCGGCGCCTTACTCGCCTGGCTCGTTCTCGGTAAGCGCACGCGGCGCATGACGCAAAAGCTCAACGTCATGACAATGCCTGAATTCCTCGAGGCGCGCTACGGATCAGACCACCTGAAGATGATTTCCGCCGTCCTCATATTCGTGTTCCTGCTCCCGTATTCCGCGTCGGTCTTTAAGGGCTTAGGCCATCTTTTCGAGTCGACTTTCGGAATTTCCTACGATTTCGCCCTCATCGTCCTCGTCGGTATTACCGGGCTCTACCTGATTCTCGGCGGTTACTTCGCCGTCACCATGACCGATTTTATTCAGGGTTTCATCATGCTCGCCGGGGCCATCGCGATGCTTTCGGTTCTCTTGGTCAAGGCGGGAGGCTTGTCTACCGCGATCTCCGCCGTATCAAGCTCGTATTCCCAGCACGTGCCCCTCGCGAAACAGCCTTCGCCCTTAGTCGTCGGCTCGCTCGTTTTCATGACGAGCTTCGGGACCTGGGGCCTTCCGCAGATGGTTCAGAAGTTCTACGCGATCAAGGACGAAAAAATGATTTATCGCGCCTCGATCATCACTTTCGTTTTCGCCCTCGTCATCGGCGTCGCGGCGTACGGTTCTGGCGCGCTGAGCCATGCGTTCTTCACGCTGGACTCGGTGCCGAAGCTTCCAAACGGCTCGGTTAACTACGATCTCATCATCCCGACGCTCCTGACCGCGCAGCTCCCGGAATTCCTCCTCGCGATCATCATGCTCCTCGTGCTTTCCGCGTCGATGTCCACGCTGTCGTCGCTCATTCTCGTCTCTTCCTCGGCTATCACGATCGATCTCTATAAAGGGTACCTCCACCCGAACGTCAGCGAAAAACGATCGCTCGCGATGATTCGCGTCCTGTCGGGCGTTTTCATCGTCTGCTCCTACGCCATCTCGAAAATGCAGGTGGGATTCATCGTCACGCTCATGTCGCTTTCCTGGGGCGTTCTTTCCGGCGCGTTCATCGCGCCGTATATCCTGGGAATTTTCTGGAAGGGAGTGACGAAGGTCGGCGCGTACGCGGGCTTTTTCGCCGGGGCGGGAACGGCGATTGCGCTCTTTTTCGTCTTGGGTCCGGCCATGTCCCCGCTCGCGTCGAGCATCGCGATGGTCGTTCCGTTCGCGGTGGTTCCCGTCGTCAGCCTCGTCTCGCCGAAATTGGGAGGCGACGTCGTTTCCCGCGCCTTTGACGCCTGACACGTCCGCGCATTCTTGGTATGATGGGGGCAATCATCCCCCGTAAGAGGTTTTTCAATGAAGGAAATGGTCCTTTTAGGCGATGAGGCGCTCGCACTCGGCGCGCTTCATGCCGGCGTGTCCGGTTGTTTCGGCTATCCCGGAACCCCTTCCACCGAGATTCTCGAGTATTTGATAGATAATCACGAAACGCGCTCCGGCCCGCTCGCGCAGTGGTGCGCGAACGAGAAAACCGCGTACGAGACCGCCCTCGGCGTCTCGTTCGCCGGAAAGCGCGCCATCGTCACGATGAAGCACGTCGGCCTCAACGTAGCCGCCGACCCGTTCATGAACTCGTCGCTGTGCCAGATTAAGGGCGGTCTCATTTGCGCCGTCGCCGACGACCCGTCGATGCACTCGAGCCAGGGCGAGCAGGACACGCGCTATTACGCCGATTTCGCCATGGTGCCGCTTTTCGAGCCGACGAACCAGCAAGAGGCGTACGAGATGGTCGCGGAAGCCTTCGAGCTTTCGGAAAAAATGAAGCTCCCCGTCATCATGCGCATGGTGACGCGCCTCGCGCACTCGCGCGCCGTCGTGAGGGTTCCCGAAACCCGCCGGCCCGAAAATGCCCTCGAAAAAGGCAGCCCCGCCGACTGGATGCTCCTTCCCGCCCTCGCGCGGAAAAATTACCTCAAGATGATCGAGAAGCAGGGCTTACTCGACAAATGGGCCGACGGCTACGTGCGGAACGCGATGACCCTGAACCCAAAGCGCAAGGACATCGCGATCATCACGAGCGGGCTCGGGAAAAATTACTACGAGGAAAATAAGGCCGACTACGCCGCCTCCTGCGGCGCGAAGGGCCTGCCTTCGACACTCCATATCGCGGCGCTCCCGGTTCCCTCGTCCCTGTTGCGCACCCTCGCCGACTCTGCGGAAACCCTCGTCGTGATCGAGGAGGGCATGCCGTTTTTGGAAGAGCGGCTTAAGGGCATAATCCCCGCGGTCGGGCCAGCGCGAAATCGCGTCGTCGGCAAGCTTACGGGCCTTTTGCCGCGCGCCGGCGAGCTCAATCCCGACACCGTGCGGGCCGCGCTCGGCCTCGAGCCTCGGAAAACCGCCGCGGACGGTTTCGCCTTCCCCGATCTTCCGGGCCGTCCGCCCCAGCTCTGCAAGGGCTGCCCCCATCACGATTCGTACAGCGCGCTCAACCGCGCGTGCGAAATCCTCAACGAAAAAGAGGGAGCCGTCTCGACCGTCGTGACCGCCGATATCGGTTGCTACGCGCTCGGCGCGGTCGCGCCGCTCAAGGCCGTGGAGACCATCGTGTGCATGGGCGCCTCGATCGGCATGGCGCGCGGCGCCGCCGCCGCCGGCTATAAATACGCCTTCGGCGTCATCGGCGACTCTACCTTCCTCCATTCCGGACTCACCGGCATCGTGGACGCGGTAGCCACCGGCACGCCGATGACCGTCGTCATTCTCGACAACTCCATCGTCGCGATGACCGGGTGTCAGCCGACCATGCTGCCGTCGAGCCAGCTTGAGAAGGCCGTTCTCGGACTCGGCGTCGATCCCGCCCACGTTCGGGTCATCGAGGCGAAGCCGAACATGATCGAGGAAAACGCCCGCGTCTTCGTCGAGGAAGCCGAGTATCGCGGCGTGTCCGTCGTCATTCTCGTGCGCGAGTGCCTCGAGGCGTTCCGCCTCCGAAAGAAAAAGGAAGCGAACAAAAATGCCTAACGCCGTTCCGCCGCCGCGCTGGAACCTGGACTCGGTTTTTCCCGGCTTCGATTCGCTCGAGTTCGCCCGCGCGAAGGCGCGGCTCGGTGAACTCGCCGCCCAATCGGTCTCGCATATGGAAACCGGCCCCGCCGGCGATTTCACGAAGTGGCTTTCCCGCGCCCTTGAGCTCCAAAACGAGGCGGACCTTTTAAGCCGCACGCTCTCGTCGTACTGTTACGCCATTTACTCGACGGACACGACGAATAAGCGCGCTATGGCCGAGATTAACGCGGTCGACGAAATCGCGCTCCCGTTTGCGAAAGCCGACACGCTTTTTTTGAACCTGCTCGCGGCGCACGAAGGCGGTGTCCGCTCTGCCATAGCGGAGGACCCGAGCGTCGCCCGCTATTCGTTTTATCTTGAAGACGCCCTGTTTTGGCAAAAGAAACAGATGAGCGCCGCGGAGGAGGACCTCGCCGCCGATCTCGCGCGAAGCGGGGCCGACGCCTGGGGACGCCTGCAGGAGCAGCTTACCTCCACCGCCGATTGCCTGTGGGACGAGTCGAACGGTTCGCGGAAAACCCTCGTGGAGCTTCGCGCCCTCGCCTACGATAAAAGCGCGGCCGTCCGGGAAAAAGCCTTTCAAAAAGAACTGGAAACGTGCGCCTCGATCGCGCTTCCCGTCGCCGCGTGCCTGAACGGCATCAAGGGTACGGCCGTGACGCTGAACGCGCGCAGGCATTGGCTCGGCGAGGAGGGCGGGGGTGAAATGCCGCTTCCCCCGGAACTCGAGAAATCGGCGCGGCAGGGGAGACTTTCCCGCAAGGCGCTCTCGGCGCTGATAACCGCGATGGAGGAATCCCTTCCCCATTGGCGTCGCTACCTCAAGGCGAAGGCCCGCATGATGGGAAAAGATTCGTGCCGTTTCCCCGATCTCTTCGCCCCTGCCGGCGACCGTTTGCCCGCTTATTCGTGGGAAGACGTTCGCCGCGTCGTCGTCGAGAATTTTACCGCCTTCTCCCCGCGCATGGGAGATTTCGCCCGCCGCGCCTTCGACGAAAAATGGATCGACGCCGAGCCGCGCGCCGGCAAGGTGAGCGGGGCGTACTGCACCGATATGCCGCTCGCGAAGGAAACGCGCGTGCTCGCGAACTTCGACGGCGCCTTCAACTCGGTGACGACGGTCGCGCACGAGCTCGGCCACGCGTTCCATTTCGACGTCGTGAAAGACTTGCCCGGGCTCCAGCAAGACTACCCGATGACGCTCGCGGAAACCGCATCGATTTTCGCGGAGACCGTCGTTTTCGAATCCGAGTACCCGAAGGCATCGCCCGAGGAAAAACTCGCGCTTTTGGAAATCCACCTGCAGGACGGATGCCAAATCATCGTCGACATCCTTTCCCGTTTCTATTTTGAGCGATCGGTATTCGAGGCCCGCAAAAACGCGGAACTAACCGTGGAAGACCTGTGCGCCGCGATGACCGATGCCCAGAAGAAAACGTACGGCGACGGACTTGCCGAGGACGGCTATCACCCGTATATGTGGCTCGTCAAATGCCATTATTATTCGAGCGATCTTTCTTTCTATAACTTCCCGTACGCGTTCGGCCAGCTTTTCGGGATGGCGCTCTACGAGCGCTATCGATCGGAAGGCCCGTCGTTCGCCGAAACGTACGAGGAATTGCTGCTTGAAACGGGACGCATGGACGCGGTTTCCTTAACCGCGCGCGCCGGTTTCGACATTGAATCGCCTGAGTTCTGGAAATCGGGACTCGACGCGTTCGTCGCCTTAATCGACGAATTCGAAAAATTAGCCGCGGCCGCGAACGGGCCGCGCGGGGAGCGATAGCACATGACGTACGATATTATTCTCGCCGGCGTCGGCGGGCAGGGAGTCCTTTCGATAGCGACCATCATCGCGCGCGCCGCCATGATCGACGGCCTGAAAGTCCGCCAATCCGAGGTGCACGGCATGAGCCAGCGGGGCGGCGGCGTGCAGGCGCATATGCGCATTTCCGACGCCGAGATTTCCTCGGACTTGATCCCTTCGGGCGGGGCCGACATGATCCTCGCGATGGAGCCGCTCGAGAGCCTTCGCTATCTTTCGTCGATGAAACCCGACGGCATTCTCGTCACCGCCGCCGAGCCCTTCGTCAATATTTCCGACTATCCCGACGTCGAGACGATATACGCCGCCATCCGGCGCCTCGGTCGGCAGAAAATCGTTCAGGCCGAAAGCATCGCCAAGGAGGCCGGAAACCTGAAATCGGTCAACATGGCGCTCATCGGCGCGGCGTCCTCGGCTCTGCCGGTCTCGCGCGACGCCCTCGCGAAAAGCGTGCACGACACGTTCGCGAAAAAAGACCCGCGCCTCGTCGAAATCAACATGAAGGCGCTCGAACTCGGCGAGGGCGTGGCGTAAGGCCGGGCCTCGCGCAAAAATACATTTCGGAGGTTTTCATCAAATGGCAACGCGAGAAATTCCCTTTCGGGATCGGCGGATCGAGACGGCTCCCCGGGCCGTCATCGAGTGGATGCAGCTGGACGGCTTACGGCGACAAATCGACAACGCGCTCAAGACCGAGTATTACCGTCCTAAACTGCTTGCCGCCGGAATAACCTCGAGCGACGACATCAAGACGCTCGACGACATTCGCCGCGTGCCGTTCACGACGAAGGGAGACCTCCGCGAGGCCTATCCCTTCGGCCTCCTCGCCGTGCCCAAATCCGATGTCGTGCGCGTCCACGCATCGAGCGGAACGACCGGCACGCCGACCGTCATTTACCTCACCCAGCGCGACCTCGACCTCGCGAGCGACACCATGGCCCGTTCGCTTACCGCGGCCGGCGGCAACAAAAACGACATCATCCAGAACATGATGACGTACGGCCTTTTTACCGGCGGACTCGGCTTCCACTACGGCGCCGAGCTTATGGGCGCCATGGTCATCCCGACGAGCTCGGGCAACACGCTCCGCCAGCTCAAGTTCATGAAGGACTTCGGCACCACGATGGTTCACGCGACCCCGAGCTACCTCCTCCATCTCCACGCGGCGATCGAGGCGGAAGGATACCGGCGCGACGACCTCAAGCTCCGCATGGCAATCACCGGCGCCGAGCCGCATTCCGAGGAACTCCGCCGGAAAATCGAGGAAAAGCTCGGCATCGAGGTCTACAACTGCTACGGCATGAGCGAGATGAACGGGCCCGGCGTCGCCTTCGAGTGCGTGTTCCGCGCGGGCATGCACGCCTGGGAAGACCGCTACATCGTCGAAATCCTCGACCCCGAGACATTCGAGCCCGTCCCCGAGGGCGAGATCGGCGAGCTCGTGCTGACGATCCTGTGCCGCGACGCGATGCCGCTCCTGCGCTACCGCACGCGCGACCTTACCCGCTTCATTCCCGGGCCCTGCGCGTGCGGCCGCACGCACCGCCGCCTCGCGCGCTTTACCGGCCGCACCGACGACATGCTTATCATCAACGGAGTCAACGTCTTCCCGAGCCAAATCGAGGAAGTCCTCCTCAAGACCAAGGGCGTCGGCGCGAACTACTTCATCATCGCCGAAAAATCGGGCGACCTCGACAAGCTCACCGTGCAGGTCGAGATCACCCCGGAAATGTTCGCCGACGACGCGCGCGTCATCAACGCGCTCCGCGACCGGCTCAAAAGCGAGATGAGCGCCCTCATCACGATCAATCCCGTCATGGAGATTAAGCAGCCGGGCAGCCTTCCCGTTTCGGAAGGCAAGGCGAAGCGGGTGGACGATCGAAGGCCGAAGGACTAATGTCCTTCGGCCTTCGATCGTCACGGAGTTTTCAGGCAGAGCCCGAAAACGTCCACGTACGATCGCTCGCTTCACCGGCGGGTCGCCGTCGATTACGGCGTTCATGGCGATATTTCCGGCGAGGACCTGGGTTCAGCCGGAAAAGTATCGAGATCGGGTGGGGGAAGTCTCCCCCGCGCGTCCGCTTCCGGACCCGGCGGGCCGTGTTGCGGCACGGCCCGCTGCAAAAACCCGTCGGCGTCTCGCTCTGCGAGCCGCCTCCCTTCGTCAGGTAATCGACCGGGGCCGGCGATCGGTCGCTCCCCCCTCGTCGCCCGCTTCCGCTCGTCCCGTTTTTTCCCGATAAATCGCCGTTCCCGCGATGGCGGCCCCGCGCAAACGGGTGTATACTGTACCGACTATGATCTGGAACCCCGAACATGAATGCATGAACCCCGAGGCCCTGCGCACGCTGCAGTTCGCAAGGCTTAAGAACCTCGTCGAGCGCGTGTACGCGAACGTCCCGTTTTACCGCGCGAAATTCGACGCGATCGGCGTCACTCCCGCCGACGTTCGCTCCCTCGACGATATCGCGAACCTCCCGTTCACGTCGACGTATCCGTACGGCCTCTTGGCCGTGCCGCAGTCGGAAATCGTCGAAATCCACATGTCGAGCGGCACGACCGGTACTCCCGTCGTCGACGCCTACACGAAACGCGACATGGACGACTGGGCCGAGGGCATGGCGCGAACTATTTCCGGCGCCGGCGGCACCCGGAACGACACCGTGCAAAACGCCTACGGCTACGGCCTTTTCACCGGCGGCCTTGGCTCGCATTACGGCGCTCAGAAAATCGGCGCGACGATCATCCCCGTTTCCTCCGGAAACACGCAAAAACAGCTCATGCTCATGCGCGACTTTAAGACCACTATCGTGACCTGCACGCCGAGTTACGCCCTGTACCTGGCGGAGCAGGCGAAGGAAATGGGCATCGACCCGATGAGCCTCGGCCTCAAGGCGGGCTGCTTCGGCGCCGAACCCTGGTCCGAAAACATGCGCAAGCAAATCGAGAAAGCCTGGGGCATCAAGGCGTACGATATTTACGGCCTCACCGAGATCACCGGGCCCGGCGTCGCCTTCGAGTGCGATGGCCAGTACGGCATGCACGTGAACGAGGATCTCTGGTATCCCGAGATCATCGATCCCGAGACCGGTCGTCCCCTGCCCGACGGAGAGAAGGGCGAGCTCGTCATCACGACGATCACGAAAGAGGGAACGCCGCTCATCCGCTACCGCACGCGGGACGTTACCTTTATCATTCCCGAGCGCTGCGGCTGCGGCCGAACGACGCGGCGCATCCACCGTCTGTTCGGCCGCACCGACGACCTTCTCATCATTCGGGGAGTCAACGTGTTCCCGAGCCAGATCGAGCATGCCCTCATCGAGATTCAGGGCGTCGACCCGAACTACCTCATCATCGTCGACCGGAGCGCGCAGACGCATCTCGACGAGGCGGAGCTCCACGTCGAGGTCAACCCCTCCGCCTTCTCCGACGAGACGAAAGACATGGAATCCCTGCGGAACAAGATTGAGGGCGTCATGAAGAGCAAGCTCGGCATCAACATGAAAGTGAAGCTCGTCGAGCCGAAGAGCATCGAGCGCTCGACCGGGAAGGCAAAGCGCGTCATCGACAAGCGGCAATTATAAACGAGGGGGACACGAATGAAAATTCAGCAGATTTCGATATTTCTGGAGAACGCGACGGGACGCCTCGCCGAGGTGACCCGCGTGCTGAAGGACGGCGGCGTGAACCTTCGCGCGATCATGATCGCGGACACGGCCGACTTCGGCATCCTTCGAGTCATCGTCGACGATCCGGCAAAGGCCATCGACATACTCTCGAAAAGCAAATTTACCACCAAGACGACGGACGTGCTCGCCGTGACCATTTCCGACAAAGTCGGGAGCCTCGCGGACGTTCTCGCCCTGTTCGAAAAAAACGGCATCAATATCGAGTATTTATACGCGGCCTTGGACAAAGTCGGCGAAACCGCCGTCATCATTTTCAAGGTTGAGGACGTCGAGAAGGGGCTTTCCGTCGTCGAGGCGAACGGCCTTAGTTTCTCCGCGAAATTCTAAGAGGGGTTCTGGCGCGTATGGCAATGTCGATTCGCGACGTGGCGAAAGCCGCGTCTATTTCCTGCGAGACTATCCTTGAGGTATTGGTGAGCCCCTCGGCGCTCGAGCCGGAGGTCGTCCGGTTCGTCATGCAGACGATTCGCGACACGGGTTACCTCGATACGTTCTCTCGCTGGAAAACCGGGCGAACCGAGACTTCCGTCGCCGTGCTCGTGCCGACGGTAGACTCGCCGTCGGCTGTCGAGTTCTTTCGCGGGATCGACCGAGCCCTGTCCGCTCTCGGCATGAGCGTCTCCCTGCCGATTTTTCCGACGCGCCACGCGCCCGCCTACGTCGACGAGATAGCGAATCGGATGCTGTCGTTCAACGCCGTCGAGGCGGTGCTCGCAATCGACCTCGAGCCCTCGGCCGAGATCCTTGATGCGTACGCGGGCTTCGGCAAGCCGATAGTGCTCCTGGAGGAAAAAAGCCCGAAAGCCCAGTCCGTCCTCATCGAGAACCAGCGCGGCGTCGGCATCGGAATGAATTACCTCTATAACAAGGGCTACCGAACGATAGGGCTTCTGAACGGTCCCTCGGCGAAATCGTATCGCGCGACTATTCCGTCGGAGCGCCTTATCGGCTACCTTACTTCCCTTCATCGCCTGGGTCTCCCGTTCGACGAGTCCCTCGTGTTCGAGGCGAGCGACTACGACGCCGATTCGGGCGCGCGCGGCTTCCGGTATTTCAGCGAGCGCGGCGCCCTTCCCGACGCCGTTTTCTGCGTTTCGGGCGATATGTCCGCGATCGGTTTCGTCGACGCCGCGCGGGCCGCGGGCGTTCGCGTCCCCGAGGATATCGCCGTTCTCGGGTATGACGATTTACCCGTCGCGCGCTTCGTGAGCCCGGCGCTCTCCACGATTAGGCAGCGGCTTATGATCGCCGGCGCCGGAGCCCTCGTGCTCGCGCTCGAGGCGGCCGTGAATGGCCGGGGAGAGGATCTCGTCATCGTTCCCGAGCTCGTTACGAGGGGCTCGGCCTAACGGCTTTCGTTCGTGCTACTTTTCCTTCCGAAACCTCGGTAAATAGTTTTCTCATGCTCATTTACTCGTATCTTTATCGATTTCTCACTTTCTGCGCGTAGTCTACGCATACGCGTTTTCTCGCAGATAGGGGGTATAGTCGATGGCCGATGGCATTTTGGAGGCGGACGCGCGGATAACCGTACGAAAGGCTCGTCGCGACACCGTCGTGTCCTCGGCGGCGCGCGCTCGCCGTCTCGAGCGTCTTACGCCGTATCTGTGCTTGATTCCGAGCCTGTTCGTTTTCGCCGCGTTCGTGTACGCTCCGTTCGCCAAAACCGTCGCGTTGAGCCTATCACTCACGAATCGTCGCGGAGTCGCGGTGGAATTCGTCGGCCTCGAGAATTACCTCGAGCTTTTTACCTCGCCGGATTTTTGGAATAGCGTCGCGCTGACGTTTCGCTTCGCTGTTTTACTGATCGTCCCGACGATCGCGTTCGCGCTTTTTCTGGCCTTGATCGCGTTTCCGAAACTGCGCGGCGGAAGGATTTTTGAGCTTTTTTTCTCCATGCCCGCGGCCATCGCGTCGGCGCCGGCCGCGATGATATGGCTTATGATAACGCATCCGACAAACGGCATCATCAATCGTTTGCTCGGCTTCGGCGTATTTTGGCTTTCCGACCCAAAGCTTGCCCTGCTGACCGTGTCATTGATTACCGTGTGGCTTTCGGTCGGCATGACGTTCATTTTCCTTTTTACGGGACTCAAGGCAATCCCCCGCGAAATCATCGAGAGCGCGACGATAGACGGCGCCCGTTACTCGCGGATGATTCGATCAATTCTGATCCCCCTTCTTTCCCCCCAGCTTTTTTTCGTTTTCTTCCTTAACACCGTCGGCGCTTTTCAGGCGTTCGCGCAGATCAAGCTCCTGACGCAAGGCGGTCCCGGCGATTCGACGAACGTTCTCGTGCACGAGATATACAAGGACGCGTTCATGAACGGCAGGTTCGACGCCGCGAGCGCCGAGTCGTTTATCCTTTTTTTGATCGTCTTCGCCATTACGGTCGCGCAATTTTCGCTGGAAAAACGGAGCGTGCATTATGACGGGAAATAAAATCCGCGCGGTTCCGCTGTACGCGCTCAACGCGATCGCCGCCTTCGCGATCTGCGCGCCGATATTGTACGCCCTCTCGGTGAGCATGATGGGCGCGGGGGAGATTTCGGATTCCGTGACGCGTCTTTTTCCCGCGCGGATCAACTTTGACAATTACCTGAAGGCGTTGACGATGGTCCCGTTTCCCGCCTTCCTCTCGAATAGTTTCGTCGTCGCTTCGCTCGTAACGATCGGCCAGCTCGCGACGTGTTCCCTCGCGGCGTACGCGTTTTCCTTTTTTGACTTTCCGGCGAAGAGAATTCTCTTTTTCGCCGTCATCGCGACGGTGATGGTTCCCGGAGAGGCAATCCTCGTCTCGAATTATCTCGCCGTGAGCCGTCTCGGTTTGCTCGACACGAAAATCGCGCTCATCGTCCCGTTCCTTTCTTCCGGTCTCGGGATTTTCATGATTCGCCAATTCTACCTGACCATTCCGAAGGAGTTGAAGGAAGCGGCGACGATCGACGGCTGCGGGCCGTTCGGTTTCTTTCATCACGTCATCGTTCCCGTTTCATCCCCGATTCTCGCGTCCCTCGGCATTTACACCTTCATCATGACCTGGAACCAATATACGTGGCCGCTTCTCGTCACGAACACGCCGGAGAACCGGACCGCGCAAATCGGAATCAGCATGCTGCTGTTCGCGGAAGGGAATACCTACGAAGTCGTCCTCGCAGGCGCGCTCATGATCATCGTTCCGTCCCTGATCGTGTTCGTCGTCGGGCAGCGCCGTTTGGTCGACGGCATGGTTTCCGGCGCGGTAAAGGGTTAATCCATCGACCGTGCGTCGATTGATAAAAGATTGAAAACTTAAGGATGGTGTTATGAGTATCATCGGTAACCGGGGAAAAGCTTTCGCGGCGGTCGTCGCGATGTCCGTTTGTTCCGTCTTGACGGCGTTCGGCCAGTCCGCGGATGGTCGAACGAAGATCACGTTTTGGC
>QKAR01000043.1 GCA_003246335.1 Spirochaetales bacterium
CGACCGGGCTTCCGTCGCGAACGTACGAACCGCATATCGCGGCGGTGATGCCGAGCGTGGCGCCCACGGATACGTCGATTTCGCCCGTGATGATGACGAATGCGATGCCGAGCGCGACGACGGTATAGACCACGCTGCTGTTTAGGCAAAGCACGATATTTGCGACGCTCAGGAACGCCGGATTGACGAGCCCTATGCCGAGAAACAGCGCGATCAAAAAGACGATCGCCGTAGTCTCGCGCGGAAGGCGTATCTTAGTTTTCATTTATTCCCCCCTGCGACGACACCGAACGCGGCGGACATCAAGCGATCCTGGGTTATTTCTTCCTTGCAGAATTCGCCGTTTATGCGGCCGCAATACATAGTCATCGCGCGGTCGCTCAAGCCGACAATCTCTTCCATATCCGACGATATCAGCAAAATCGCCAAGCCCTGGGATTTAAGCCGCTGGATAATCGCGTACACGTCCCCGCGGGCACCCGCGTCGATTCCGCGCGTCGGCTCGTCAAGAATGAGCAGCTTCGGCTGGGCGGCGAGCGATCGGGCTATCACGACTTTTTGCTGGTTGCCGCCCGAAAGGGAACCGATCGACTGGTCGAGGCCGGTGATTTTCGTGCGGAACGACGACGCGAATTTGTCGGCGATTTTCCGCTCCTCCCGCCTATTGATGAAAAAACGGCCCAGACCATGGAGGTAGGAGGCCGAAGTGTTCACCGCTACGTCGCTGATGCGGAATATGCCGTTGAGGAAACGGTCTTCGGGGACGTACGACAAGCCTTGATCCATGACGCGGCGAGTAGACTTCCCGGTGATATCCACTTTATTGAGGAAAACGCGGCCGGACTTCACCTCGTCGCGGCCGAATATAGTCGTCGCGAGCTCGGTGCGCCCGGCGCCGACGACGCCGGCCAATCCGAGAATTTCTCCGGGATACACTTTCAGGCTCACATCGGCGAAACCGTTGCCGCTCAGGGACTCGGTCACGAGCACGGGTTCCGCCGTGGAGCGGTCCACGGAGCAGGTAACCGAGGAGCTATCGCTTTCCTTCGCGTTATCGGGAAGCAGACCCTTCACGAGCATCTCGCGGGTAAACTCGGACACGTTGCCGCGCAACGTGATGGAACCATCGCGCATGATGGCGACGGTTGACGCGATCTCGAACACCTCGCTTAAGCGGTGCGTGATATACACGATGCCGATGCCCTTCGCCTTCAAGTCCGCGACGATTTGGAACAGCGACTGAACTTCGTTGAAGGTAAGCGAGCTCGTGGGCTCGTCAAGGATAAGGATTTTCGCGTCGCGCATTAAGCCGCGGGCGAGCTCGACCAATTGCTGTTCGGCGATGGAGAGCGTCTCCGCCCGACGGGCCAGATCGAGCGTCCAGCCCAAATGCTCAAGCAGGGCGACGAGTTTCTTATTCAGCGCGACACGGTTTCCCGGCAGACCCATGACGATATTTTCCGCGATGGTCATGTGGGGAAAAAGCATCGGCTCTTGGGGGACAAGATACACGCCATGGGCCAATGCGGCGGACGGCTTATGCAGACGGACGGTTTTCCCGTTTATTCCGATTATACCGCTATCGGGCTGGTAAATTCCCATGATGATTTTCATCAATGTCGATTTTCCCGCGCCATTACCGCCGATGAGCGCGAGCACTTCGCCGGCCTCAAGGTCGAGATCGATGCCCTTGAGCACGGAATTATGCCCAAAAGCCTTTGTAATGCGCCGAATCGACAAAAGCGTATTCGGATTTACATCATTCATGCGCAACTCCAACTTAACAATTGTTTCAAACAACAACCTTTGTTCTTCTCTGTTTGCATTATAATTCACTTTAGGATTTTGTCAATAAAAAATAAGCGCCTTTTTTTCGCCATCTTATTCGTCTTTTTCTCTCCATTTTTGTAAAAAAAACATTGACAGAGCAAAAAAACAAATGATAATTTACTTAAAATAATTTACTAAAGTAACTTAATCGAACATAAGTTTAGCTGATCGAGGTAGAAATGAATTACGAAGAGAGCTTAATGGAAAAAGCCGCTTACTATTACTATTTCGATAACATGACCCAGCAAGATATCGCCTCATTATTGGGCATTAGCCGCATCAGGGTTATTAAACTCCTCGAGCAAGCCCGACTTTCGGGGATCATTCAATTCAAGCTTCGCAAAAACGCCGAGTTTAACGCGAAACTCGAGCAAAGCCTCATCAAGAAATACGGGTTGAAAGATATCTATATAATTCCTAAGGCCTCATCGCCGGACAAAGACAACGAAAACGTGGCGAAAGCCGCTTCCGTCTATATCGGGGACCGCTTGCCCGATAACGCGTATATCAATATGGGATACGGCGACACGTCGAAGCACCTGCTCAACGACCTCGCGACCACCGCCGAATCCCCCATCTCGTGCGTTTCGCTGACGGGCGGCGTCAGTTACTACTTACCCGACACCCGATCGAATATTTTCAACGCCCATCTCCATCTCATACCCGCGCCCCTACTCGCCAGCAGCGGCTCAATGGCGCAAGCGATACGGAACGAGGATTCGGTCAACGACATATTCCGCATGGTGCAGCTCGCGTCCGTCACGGTGGTCGGAATAGGAGCCCTGCACGAAAAATCCACGATATTCAATTCAGGCATGCTCAATCGAAACGATATGAACGTGCTGAAGATGAAAGGCGCCGTCGGCGACGTTTTAAGCCATTTCATCGATAAAAACGGCAAATTGATCGCGAATAGCATCGAGGATCGGCTCATCGGCCTCTCCCTCGAGAAGCTGAAAGAGCTGGATAACGTCATAGGCGTGGCTGCGGGGGAATCAAAAGTCAACGCGATTCGGGCCGTTTTGCGCGGGGGATATCTCGATATCCTCATCACCGACTTATCGGTCGCGGAACAGCTATTGGACGAACCCGAAAAAACGGAGGAGAAAAAATGAGCGACTCTTATTTACTCGCCATCGACGCGGGAACGGGAAGCGTGCGCGCGGTGCTCTTCTCGGAAAACGGCGAACAACTCGGGTGCGTTCAGCGAGAATGGACGCATCGGGAAGATCCCCGCTATCCCGGAAGCATGGATTTTGACTGGATAAAAAACTGGGAACTCGCGAGCGGCTGCGTTCGCGGCGTCCTTTCCGAGACCGGAATCGACCCGCGGCGAATCGCGGCGATCAGCACGACGTGCATGCGCGAGGGCATCGTCCTCTACGACCGCGAAGGAACGGAAATATGGGCGTGCGCGAACGTCGACGCGAGAAGCAACGACGAGGTCGCGCAGCTCAAGGCCATGGACCCCGCCCTCGAGCGGGAACTGTACGCGCTTTCCGGGCAAACCTACGCCCTTGGCGCGTTGCCGAGAATCCTTTGGGTAAAGAACAAACTTCCCGCGATATACGAAAAGACCGCGTACGTCAGCATGTTCAACGATTGGCTCATCTATAAGATGACCGGAACGCTCGCGAGCGAGCCGAGCAACGGATGCACGACGGGAATTTTCGATATCGCGAAGCGCGCGTGGGAACCCTCGATCGCCGACCGGGTCGGGATTCGCTCCGATATTTTCCCGCCGGTCAAGGAATGCGGAACCAAGGCGGGCACCACGAACGCGCGATGCGCGCGCGAAACGGGGCTCGCGGAAGGAACGCCGGTCATCACGGGCGGCGGCGACGCGCAGATGGGTTGCGTCGGCGTCGGCGTCGTCGAGGCGAACCAAGCCGCGGTTTTCGGCGGGAGTTTTTGGCAATACGAGTACAACATCGACGAGCCCTCGACGGAAAGGCAATGCAGGGTACGCGTCAATTGCCACGGGGTGCCGGGCCTTTGGCAGTACGAGGCGCTCGCCTTTAAGCCGGGATTAGTCATGCGCTGGTTCAGGGACGCCTTTTGCGGGCACGAGATCGAGCGCGCGGCCGCGCAAGGCCTGAGTCCCTACGAGCTCCTCGACGCGGAGGCAGAAAAAATTCCGGTGGGCTCCAACGGCATGATGTGCGCATTTTCCGACGTCATGGACTATATTTCCTGGCGGCACGCGTCGCCGACTTTTACGGACTTCGACTTCGATCCCGCGAAATTCTCGAAATACACGTTCTACCGCGCGATCATGGAAAATACCGCCCTCGTCACCATGGGACACCTCGACCTCGTCAGGGAAGCGACCGGCAAGGCGCCGAAAGAGGTCGTGTTCGCCGGCGGCGCCGCTCGAAGCGCGACGTGGACGCAAATTCTCTCCGACGCCCTGGGCATGCCGGTTCGGGTTCCCGTCGTCAAAGAAGCGACCGCCCTCGGCACCGCGATTCTCGCCGGGTACGGAATCGGGCTCTACGGAAACATCGCCGACACGGCGCGCAAGCTCGTGAAAATTGAAAGAACCTACGAGCCCAACGCGGAGCGGCACGCTATTTACCGCGAAATGTACGCCAGATGGCGGCAAATATACCAAAACCAACTCGATCTCAGCGATCGCCGCGTCACCCGACACCTCTGGGCGGCGCCCGGCCTTTGACGAGAGAGAGCTACGCTAACTTCAGCAATAAGGAGAAACTGTATGTACATCGTAAACGAGAGCGACAAAGAATATCGATTCGGGGACAGCGGCCCGAAGTACCTCATGAAAGGCCCCCGGATGAATTTCGCCATCGTGCAATTCCAGAAAAACCAGGATTTTAAGGCGCACTACCATAAAATAATGGAAGAAAATTTCTTCATCCTCGAGGGAACCGTCGACGTCGTCGTCGACGGCGTCGTGAACCACCTACGCCCCGGACAGCTCATTCACATTGAGCCGAACGAGGTTCATTACGTCATCAACAACGGGGACGGCCCCGTGAAAATGATCTCGACCCTCGCGCCCTACACCGAGGTGGATAAGTTCGACGTCGAAGACTACAAATACTGAATTTTCGACCGCGCGGTTTTACGGAAGTTCGTTCCCGCCGAACCGCGCGACGGCGTCCCTGACGACGAGCGAGGCGAGCATCATGCCGGCGGTCGCGGTGACGGCGACGAAACTTCCGTTCACGGTTCTTCTGGCGTGCGGCGCGGCGTCGGCGACGCCCTCCACGGAGGGTTCGATCGCCGCGGTCGGTTTCGCCGGCAACGACTCCTCCCCGTAAACGACCGAAAAATTCCCGGCAAAGCCGCGCTTTCGCAAACCGTCCCGAACGAGTCGGGCGAGCGGGCAGCCGCGCGTCTCCCAAATATCCGCGATTTTCAGCAGAGTCGGGTCGAGTTTACGGGCCGCGCCCATGGCGGAAAAAAGCCGTGCCCCGACTCTCGCCGCGTGCTCGATGAGATCGAGTTTACAGCCGATGCTATCGATCGCGTCGATGACGTAGTCGCCGGGATGAATATCGAAAAGGCCGCTATTTTCCGCGGAGTAGGAATAGCGCAAGGGGATCACTTCGCACGCGGGATTGATCGAGACGAGGCGTTCCGCGAGGCATTCGACCTTGAGCCGACCGACCGCGTCGGGCGTCGCCTGGAGCTGGCGATTCACGTTCGAGAGACACACTACGTCGGAGTCGACGATCACGATGGACCCGAGACCGGAGCGAACGAGGGCCTCCGCGGCCCAACTACCCACTCCGCCCACGCCAAAAACGAAAGCGCGCGACTCGCCGAAAGAATTGACCGGTCCCTCGCCGGCGATGAGGGCGAGACGGTGAAACATTGGGTTTACGGGCATACCCGCCATGATATCCGAGGAGTGCGCTTTGTCAAGGCGAACTCCCATGAGCAATCGCCTCGGTCATGAGAGGAATGACCGCGCTTCGGAAGTTGCTCACGCGCCGCAATCGCACGAATACACCGGCTTAAACCGGGAGCCAAGGGAAACGATCCTCGGAACGGGGTAACTCGAGGGAATCGATTCGAGCCGCGCCAGAGTCGCCGCGTATTCGGCGGGCAAACCGCGCGCGCGCGCCGCCGCCGCGACGAGAGCAAGGTATTCCCGACTCGGGGAACGCGGCGCTCCCAGAGCGTCTTTTTGGTAAAAAAGCGCGGCGATTTTTCTCCCATCCGTAAGGAAAACGTCGACGGGAAAATGAAAGCGGGAACCCGTACCGTTCAACCGAATATCCTTAACGGAATCGAGGGCGTCCGCGTCGACGAAGCCGACGCGATATACCACTCCCCAGGTTTCCCCCGCCGGATCTGATACCAAGGCTTCCTCGGCCCCATCCCACTGGCGCGAATGGCCGTAAAAACCCAAGCGAAACCCGGGAAGGCGAGCGACGTCGACGAAGGCAGCGTTCACCCCCGAGGCAGAAACCCAGGACTCGCTCATGTCGAGTCCGTAGCAAAAATAATACTGCGCGCTTGTCGATGTTTCGTTCATCGCGGCGACACTCCTTCGGCCGGCCTGATTCTCGCGAAAAGACAGGCGCTCCCCGGCACCGACGGATCAAAATCCGCGACGAGCTTGAGGCGGCGAAGAGTCTCCTCGAACCAGCGGGGCACATGATCGAACGAGAGCTCAAGAACAGAGAACGGCTCGTTTTCGAGAAACGGAACGAGGGCTGCCCGAGACGTCAGCGTGGGGTCAGCTGCGAGCGCGGCCGCGAGGTCAAACCGATAGCGGCGATCGCTCGGATCGCCAACCGCCATCGGCTCGGGAACGGAGCCGCAGGAGAGTCCCTCGGCGCCGCCTTCGGGAAACGATCCTGTTCCGGACGGGCATTTCCCCGAGGCGCATTTTGGCGGGTCGCCCGATATAGAGGCCCCGCAGCCACCGCCGCATCCCATGCCGCCCGTGCCGCGAACCGTCGCCCCCCTGCGGGGATTTTCGTCTGGTCGGGACGACCCGCCGAGGGCTTCCAGTTCAGCGACCCGGTCGAGTTGGTCCGCGAGGCTGCCCTCCGATTTCCAGGCGCGAAATCCCGACTCCGCGAGCCAGGCATGCGCGTAACCGCGCAGTTCCGGGAGGAGAAAGACCTCGCAACCCTTCAATTGCGTCGCGAAACGCCGCAACAGCAGTCGAGCCTCGTCCACGCCCATTTCGCGGGCGGGACGATACTCGAGTTTCTGAACTTCTACCCAAGTCCCGCCGCCACCCTCAAACACGCGCACCGTACTCGCCGTGAAGGGATTGCCGCCACCGCCGTCGTCGTTTAAGCAAGTCGCGATTTTCATTCCGTCCCCCTACCACATATTCAGGATCCACTCGCGGCTTTTCTTCGCTTCCATATCGGCGAAGATGGCGTTCGCCATTTGCTCGGCGAGCCAGACGGCGCCTTCGTACCCGACGACGGGATGGCGGTACATTCCCGCCCGGTCGTACGTCGGGAAACCGACGCGCACCATCGGAATTTTGTAGTCGATGGAAACGAAGCGGCCCTTGGAATGGCCGAGGATGAGATCGAGCTCAAGCCCCTCGTTTTTTATGCGATTTTCGAGTTCCCAAAAATCCGCGTTCGTTACGATGTCCATGTCCCAGTCGACGTTTTCCCTCAGCGCGACGACGCGCGGGTCGGTCGCGTAGTTCGGGTTGTCGTCGCCGAGGAGCAAAAGGACGGGTTTCATCTCGAGGTCGATGCAGAACTCCGCGAGACCGATCACGAGATCCGGATTGCCGTATATCGCGACGCGCTTATCGGCGAAGAACATGTGCGTCAAGTCCGTAAGCGCGTCGATGGCGACGCCCCGTTCCCGCACGAGCGATTCGGGGATGGCCTTTCCGGTCATTTTCCTAACGGTCGCGAGGAAGGTATCAGTGTTCCGAATGCCGATCGGGGTCGGCCCGACGATCGCGGGAACCTCGTGCTCCTCCTCGAGCCACTGCGCGGCCTTCGCGCCCTCGTAGCGGTTGAGGGCGATCGAGCCTATCGCGTTAGCCGTGCTCCGCAAGTCCTCGATCGTGGTGCTTCCGTGCGCGAACGAATAACCCGAGGGCATGAGGGGCGCGTCGAAACTTTCCGTCTCGAACAGGACGGTCGCCGGGATGTCCATCTCCCGCAGGAGATGCTTAAGCGCCTTCACGTCGCCGGGGTTCACCCATCCGGTAAAGAGATTGATCTTGCCGTTCGAGTCGCCCTTCTCCGCGAAATACTTCACGAACTCCCGCACCGCGACGTCGTAGCCGGAGATCATGCTGCCGACGAAACTCGGGGTGTGGATCGGGATCAGATGCACCTCGCGCCCCGGGTATTTCTCGCGGAGGAGTCCCTCGTTGAGCTTCGTGACGACGCCGTCGATGTCGTCGCCGATGACTTCGGTCGAGCACGTCGATATGATCGGTATGACCTTCACGTGCGGGTACCGCATCAAAAGAACGTCGACGCCCTCCTCCACCCGTTTGAGCGCCCCGAACACCGCGCCTTCCTCGTGCACGGACGAGGAGGCGAGCTCAAAACTTTCCTTAAAATGCTGGGCGAAAATGAGGCGGACGAACATGACGCAGCCCTGCCCCCCGTGCACGATGCCGATGCAATCCTTTATGCCGATGCTCGCGAACTGCGCCCCGGCGGGCTGGCAGGTAAATATCGGGTTGATGCACCCGACGCGCTCCTTTGGTTTTACTTCAGCTGGCATGCGTTGCTCCTTTGTCAGTAATGCTGGTCGGTTAGCTCAAGGTTGAGCGATCCAGTGATCGTCAGGAAATCGATGCGCTCGTGGAGCGCATGCATCACTTCTTTTTTTTCGTCGATCGAAATATCGTTCACCCAGCCGTACCGCTCGCGAAAGGCGTCGGCGAGGCAGACGGAATCGACCCAGTAGCAGCGGTCCGCGGGCGTTTCCAGGGCGACCGGCTCCCCGCACAGAAGGCGCGCCGTCTTCGAGAGGATTCCCTCGTTTTGGTTCTTTCGGTCCCAGGAGCGCGAGTGAAATTGCCACAGGCAATTCTTCATGATGTAATCGGTCAACTGCGAAACCCGCTCGTTCATTAACGCTTCGTCCATCGGTATCTCCCCTCTCAGGCCATCACGGTCGATTGAACGGGCGTCGAGACGCCGTCGCCGTCGGCCGGAAAATCGGGCCACGTAAAGGACTGATTGCGCGCGCGAACGCCCGCTATCATGTCCATCTTGCCGCTGTACTCCCGCAACGTCGACGAGCGCTTGATCTCCTCGCTCAAGTTCGCGTCCGAAAGCATGCGGCGCGTCACGAAGCCCGTATCCGTCGGGATCTCGTTTTTCGAGATGTCAAGGAGGGCGAGCTGGTGAATCGGCGAGTAAATCGCGTTGTAAATGTCCCGCGCGAATCGCACCCATCCCTCGTAGCCCTTCCACGGCCCGTTGTGATACGCGTGCGCGTTCAGGTACGGCACGCGCACTTTCTTCGCGTACTCGCCCGGCCTTTTTCCCGTGAAGATGCAGTCGGGCGTAAGCTTCTCCATCGCCTCAAGGCTCTCAAGCTCGTTCGGGTCGTCGATCGCGAGTGCGCCCTCCTCGCACCGCGCGATGCCCTTTTCCATGTCGCCCTGATGGCCGAACTTCGTGTACACGGAAACGACGTTCACGCCCATCTCCGCGTGGATAGAGTGCGCCCAGTGCCAAAGCTTCGACCCGCCCGGCCAGAGGCACACGCGCTTTCCCTCGAGGCGCGCCTTATACCAATCGAGCTCGGGTTTCCAGCGCGCCGTCTCCTCATCGATGATTTTTTTCGCGCGGTCCTCGATCCCGAAGAAAAGGCCGATCTTTCGGAGCGATGCCGAGAGCGCCTCGAAGCCGAAACCGTCGATATCGAGCCGCGGTATCCCGTAGCGCACGCGAAGCTCGTTGCAGATGTACTCCGCCGAGCGCGCGCACTCAAGAACGTTGAGCTGGGCGCGATGCATCGCGCGCAAGCCGTCGTACGAGCCGTTGCCGGTAAAGGTCGAAATCGCCTGAATTCCCATGCGGTTGAAAAAGTCGATCATGACCTCCTGGTCGCCCTGGATGTTGTACTCGCCGACGTAATTGATGACGTACGGGCTCTTAATCTCCGGCTCGACCTGACCGACCTTGTCCTTCATCCAGGCGATGTTGATCGTGTGATGGCCGCCGGATTGGCTGGGCCCGCGAAACCCGGGCGAGTTGCAGACGAAGATGTCGACGTCGGGCAGCTCTTCCATCACTTCCTGTGCGACCGCGTTGATGTCGTCGCCGATGAGCGCGGAGGCGCAGGTTTGGTACACCGTCATCCGCTTAATCTGCGGGAACGCGGCGAAGGACTCCTTGATGATTTGCTTGAGCATTTTCTCCGCGCCGAACACGACGTGCTTTTCTTTCATGTCGGTCGCGAACGTGTACTTAAGCTGAAAGTTATCGTTGTCGCTGATATAGCGCTTGGTCTGCCAGGTGTCGTAGGTGCAGCCGATCGGACCGTGGCTGAGATGGATGACGTCCTTCATCGGCGTGCCGATGACGTGCTTCGCGCCGCAGTAGGCGCAGCCGCGCTCGGAAATCGTTCCCGGTATGGTCGAAAGATATCCCGCCGGCAGCGCGTCGGTGATATTCTCGCCCGGCCCCTTGAACACCGCGTGCTTTTTCCGCTCCGGTATGCACTTACTCGCCTCGAACTCATGGTATGGCATTGCTGTTTCTCCTTTACAGAATCGCGGTCTCGCCGCGCTCGCCCGTGCGTACGCGGAGGGCCTCGTCGATTGGGCTGACGAAAATTTTCCCGTCGCCGATCTGGGCCGTTTGGTTAACGTTAACGATGGCCGAGGTCACGAGCTCGACGTCTCCGTCGGGCACCACGAGCGTGAGCATTCGCTTGGGCACGTATTTCGTGCCGCCCGACTTTCCCTGCGACAGGAGCGCGGGCGGCAGGTCGTAGCCAACCTCGCTCGCGATGCCGCGCTGATGCCCGCGGCCGATAACCGCCTCGGCGGTGAGGCTCGGGTATCCAAGCCGCTCGAGCGCCTGTTTCGTCGCGCCGACTTTCTTTGGCCTGATGATGGCGATAATCTCTTTCATCGAGGGCTCCCTAAAGCGACGAGTCGCCGGTTCGCACCGTCAAAGCGCGCTCTACCGGCGACACGAAAACTTTCCCGTCGCCGAAGTTCCCGGTATACGCCTTGCTCGATATCAGCTTGAGCACGGCCTCCTGATCGGTATCTTCGATGACGACCATCAGCATGACTTTCGCGAGCTCGTCGTAATGTATCGCGCCGACCGTGATGCCTTTCTGTTTGCCGCGGCCGAATACCGGTATCTTTGTCAGTGAGAAAAAACCCGCCTCGGCGAGTCCGTCGGCCACCGCGTCGGCGGCCTCGGGTCGAACGATTGCCCGAATCATTTTCATCCGTCGTACCTCCCGTCGTTAAGTCAATCCGCGATACCGTACTTGACGACCATCGCCTCGAGCTGATCCATCGTCAGCGGTTTCGGAATCACGAAATTTTTATTCTCGATGATTTTCCGCGCGAGCTCTCCGTACTCCTTCGCCTGATTCTCCGAGGCGTCGTACTCGGTGACCGTCTTCTTGTTGAACTCGGCCTTTTGGACGATGTTGTCGCGGGGAACGAAATGGATCATTTGGGTGCCGATGGAGGCGGTGAACTCGTCGAGGAACTCTCGCTCGCGGTCGACCTTGCGGCTGTTGCAGATGATGCCCCCGAGGCGCACGCCGCTTTGCTTCGCGTACTTGACGAGCCCTTTGCAAATATTGTTGGCGGCGTATATCGCCATCATCTCGCCCGACGCCACGATGTAGACTTCCTGCGCCTTGCCGTCCCGGATCGGCATCGCGAACCCGCCGCATACGACGTCCCCGAGCACGTCGAAAAAAATGAAGTCGAGGTCGTCGCCGTACGCCTTATTGGTTTCCATCAGGTCGATGGCCGTGATAACCCCTCGGCCGGCGCAGCCGACTCCCGGTTCGGGACCGCCCGACTCGACGCAATGGATTCCCAAGTATCCGGACTTGATGACCTTTTCGTTCGTGACTTTTTCCGCGCCTTCCTCCCGCAATACGTCCATGACGGTTTCCTGCGGTTTTCCGCCGAGGATAAGACGGGTTGAGTCCGCCTTCGGGTCGCAGCCGTGAATGAAGACTTTCTTTCCGTGAAAGTGAGCCATCGCCGCCGCCGTGTTCTGAGTCGTCGTTGACTTTCCGATTCCGCCCTTTCCGTAAATAGCGATTTTCCGCGCCATAGCGTTCCTCCAGAATTCTTTGATCCCCCGACCGTTATGCCGATCGAGTCATATACTCATTAGCAAGTAGCGTGCCAACGAAATAAAATGATGAACGGAACCGCTTTAATTGAATCAAGCAGGACTTTTTTAGGAAATTCGCCTTTGCGACACAGCAATAAAAAAAAGGAATAGTACCTATCGGAACTTTATTTGGAAGGATTCTTCCGAAACGTACAAACCGTCGCCGCGCGAGGCCAAAGATCGCTTGGTATGAAACTTGCTTGATATTCACTTGAAAAACCAACACGGGAGACGAGGATCATGAACCTTTTTTTTTCCTAAACCCTCTTGCGCAAAAACCCCAGACTCCGCAAAATCGGATGAAAGGCGGGGTTCGCGGTCTTTTTACCCCACCGGCATGCGATGGCGCGGACGCCCCTCGGGCAAAACGCGCGACGCGTCCCGATCGGCGATATCGTTTTGGCATACGGCCCGAGCGGCCGTCGAGGTGCGCATGACGGAAATTCGTTCGATCGAATGCGAGCGGGATTGCTGCCCAAACAATATTCTCCCGCAACTTTACGAGATGGGTAGGGCGATAGCGCGTTCCCGAGACCTGCAAGAATCGCTCACCGTACTGCTCGCGATCATGCGCGAGCGGCTCGGCGTCGCCAAAGGCCTTTTCACCCTCTACCACCGGAGAACCGGCACTATTTTCATTCACGAGGGATTCGGCGTCAGCGACGAGGAAAAAGCGCGCGGCGTCTATAACCTCGGCGAGGGCATTACCGGCAAAGTCGTCGAAAGCGGCAAACCCATCGTCGTTCCGAGGATCCGCGAGGAGCCGAACTTTCTCAATAGGACGCAGAGCAGGGACGACGACGGGCTCGACCGCTCTTTCCTTTGCATACCGATCGTCAGGGGCACGGACGTGCTCGGCACGATCAGCGTCGAGAAAGACTACGCCGACGCCGAGGATATCCGGCAAGACGTCGCTTTCCTCGAATTCCTCGCGACCCTCCTCGCCCAGGCGGTCGAAATCCACCTCCTCGAGCACGAGGAAAAGACCCTGCTCGAAAGCGAGAACCGAAGGCTCCGCGAGGCGCTTAAGGAAAAATTCCACCCGGCGAACATCATCGGCAATTCCGCGCCGATGCGGGAAGTGTACGCGATGATCGAGAAAATCGCGAAAACCCGCGTGACGGTTCTCCTGCTCGGGGAAAGCGGCGTCGGCAAGGAGCTCGTCGCGAACGCGATCCATTATCACGGCAATAGCGCCGGAGGCCCGTTCGTCAAGTTTAACTGCGCCGCCCTGCCGGAAAGCGTCATCGAAAGCGAGCTGTTCGGGCACGAGAAGGGCGCCTTCACGGGCGCGGAAACGCTGAGGAAGGGGCGTTTCGAGGAAGCCGACGGGGGCACGATTTTCATCGACGAGATTGGCGAGCTATCGCCCGCCATCCAGACGAAACTCCTGCGAGTCCTGCAGGAACGCACGGTGGAACGGGTCGGGAGGAACAAGCCGATACCGATCAACATTCGCGTTTTGACCGCGACGAACCGCGACCTTAAGGCGATGGTCGACGAGGGAAAATTTCGCGAGGACCTGTATTATCGATTGAACGTCTTTCCGGTCACGATACCTCCGCTCAGGGAGAGAGGCGGCGATATCGTCGCGCTCGCGGACAGTTTCGTCGAGCGCTTCGCGAAGGAAAACGGCAAGACCGTCAAGCGAATTTCGCGGCCAGCGCTGCAGATGCTCACGAAATACTTTTGGCCGGGAAACGTGCGGGAACTCGAGAACGTCATCGAGCGGGCGGTGATACTTTGCGAGGACGAGGTCATCCACGGCTACAACCTACCGCCATCGCTCCAGGACGCGACGATATCCGGAACCCGAGAAAGCTCAAGCCTGCGATCTAAGCTCGACGCGGTCGAGTACGAGTACGTCGTCGAGGCTCTCAAGCATACGAGGGGAAACGTCACCGAGGCGGCTCGAGAACTCGGGCTCACGCGGCGCGTGCTCGGGCTGAAGATGCAAAGATTCGGAGTCAATTTCGCCGACTACCGAAAGGGAAGCCCCTTGGACGGGGACGAACCCGAAACGGTCGAATAGAAAAAAACGCGCGGAGGAAGGCAAAGCGCCCATCGCGCGCGACTGCGGCACTCCGGGATTTTCCCGACTCCTTCAGGAAAAAAACAGTCGGAGCGTCGCGACGAGGGTGATCGCGACGACGACGCGGCGAAAGGGTCGGTCGGGAACGACGCGGACGATTTTCTTCCCGACGAAAAACCCGACGAGCACGAACGGCACGAGAGAGAGAGAGACGGCGAGTGAATCCAAGTTAAGCGTTTTCCAGACGAACGCGTGGGCCGGCAGCTTCAGCAAGTTCACGACCCAAAAGAACACGGCGCCCGTCCCGATGAAGGCGATTTTCGGCAAGTCCATCGACAGGAGGTACGTCGCCATGATCGGCCCCGCCGCGTTGCCCATCATCGTCGAAACGCCCCCGAGGAATCCCGCGAGCGCGTGAAGGGGAGCCGCGTCGGGAAGGACGAAATCGGATCCCCGGAATTCCTTAATCGCCATGAGCGCGAGGCACAGAAGGACAATGCACGCGATGATAAGGCGGAAAACGCGATCGGGCACGAGACCGCCGACCAGAGCGCCGACGACGAGGCCGACCACGGCGGCCGGCAAAAGCCGGGCGAGATACGGAAGCCGGGCCGATCGTCGGTATACGGCGACCGCGCAAAAATCGCCGACGATAAGGAGCGGCAGGACGATCGACGCGGACGCCCGTCCCCCGAAATAACCGGCGAACAGGGGAACGGTCACGATGCTCGCGCCGCGCAGTCCCGATTTATCGAGACCGAGCATCGATGCCGCGATGGCGAGAATAATCCAATCGGACCACTGCAGGAAGTTTGGCAACGACGATAAAAAATGATGTAGCATGAATACCCCTCGAGGCGATTGTAGCGCGAATCGCCGCAGGGCTGCCAGTCCCGACGTCAGCGAATCGAGGCGATGGACGACGAGACGATCTTCCCGACAGCGTCGGCAAGGCGGTCCATCGAGGGCACACGAGCGACGCGCGCCCCGTATATTTCCCGCGCCGCTGAAAGGAAATTATCGGGCCCGCAGAAAACGCAGGAAAGGGCGATTCCGTCCGCGCGCAGACCGCGCGCGGCGATGACCGCGTCATCCACGCCCGCATCGCCCTCATAGCGAGCGCCTCTCCCCCAAGCGCCGGAGCCCGCGAGGTTCCGCTCGTCGTTCGGATTCGCGTCGGTAAGGATTATCAACAGACGTCGCTCGGCCGGCGAGCTACGCATGAGAGCGCGCATGGCGCGTAGCGCGAGACCGTCCCGATTCCACCCGATCGCCGCATAGCGAAAAACTTCCGCGTTCTTTTCCCGCTCGTCGTACTCGCGAAAAATACGCAAAACGGTGAATGATCCGACGCTGCAAAACGAAGTTACCCGAATCGGAAGGCCGCACCGCGATAACGCCTCGGCTATCATGAACCCCTGGGCCGCGATCGTCTCCTGCCGGCGAGCGAGCGAGGACGAGCCGTCCAAAAGGACATCGACGGATACGTCGGGAGTCTCGTCGAACGAGGCCGCGCGAAAGACGCGGCGAGATCCCAAAACGGCGGCGCGCCACGCGCGGCGCGAATCGAGGGCTCCGCGCCGCGCGGGATGCCATGATCGCGATTTCGCGAGAGAAAGCGCGTTTTTTATCCGGTCTGCCAATCGCCGTATTTCCGCCTCGTTTCGCGCGCGATTTTTGGCGTAGAATTCCTCGTTCAGTTTTCGCTGGCGCTCCACCCGGATCTGTCCGTCATTGCCCGCGCGCGAATCGCCCCGGGTTTGCCCATAATACCCGGCCGTCACGTGCAGCCGGCAAGCGGCGTGCGCGCCAGCGCACGCCGCTCGCTCCAGCGCAAGTCGATCGGCCTCGGTGAACGCGGGGCGGCCGAACTCGCGCACGACGTCCGCGTACGCGATTCCCGCGTCGACGTCGCGGCCGAAATTCAAGCCACCGGAACGCTTACAAGGAGGCGGATCGGAAATTACCTTTTTATCTATGCATACGATTTTTCCTCTGCCGAAGGAAATCGCGGGCGCCCGATAGCGGGAAGCGAGCAGTTCGGGCCGCGTCGGCCGAAAACCGAAATACCGCCCGAAAATTTCGGTCACTCGCGCGACGAGAGCTCCCGTGTCAAGCGCGGGGGAAAGCTCGATATCGTCGAGCAACCGGAGGTCTTCCCCGCTGAGCCGCGTCGGCAACGAAAGCACGCGGCAAAAATGCGCGTCGTAGACGCGATCGAATTGCCGCTGGTCGGCGCGCGCGCGGCTTCGTTTCGTCTCGCGGCGGGCGTAATCGAGTCGAAGGCCCTCGAGCGCGGGTCGGTCGACGGACTCGCGTCCGTACGCGCAATGCTCGAGGGCGAGCCACAGGAAATTCTCGAGGCGATGTCGGTCTCGAGAGCGGGCTATTTGCCGAAACAACACCTCGATTTTTTCCCAGTCGTAATGGCGGTAGACGGCGCCGGCGACGCAATTGAGGTACGGCTCGGCCTCGCCGTTCTCGAACGCGAGAAAGCGCGGCTCGATCGTGTAATCACGCGCGGCGTTCCACAGCATGTTGAGCGCGCGGCGCTCCTCGAAATCGTCGGGGTCCACGCGGTCACTCGCCGAAAAGTCGGCCCCGCGGAACGCGCGCGGCGATCACGTCGGCGATAGCGCTCCGTTCGAATTCGTCGAAGGATTTATTGACGATGCCGATCTCGAGGGCGCGCGCTGCGTCGAGTCCCCGCTCGGCGAGGCGAATCGCGGAAAGGAGCCCGCGCAAATCGAGCGAGCGGGTCGAAACCTCGGAATTCGCGCATTTCGAGTCGATCTCGAGAAAGAGAGCGACGAACTGATCGGCGTATTTTTTTCGCAGCGAGGGAAATTCCCGCGCGATGAGCCTGGAAAGGTTTCGCTCAGAGATCCGCGGCATGGCGATAACCATGAAACGGGAGGCGAGCGCCTCGTTGAGTTCCCGCGTGCCGGCGTACCCGTGGTTCATCGTCGCGATGAAGCGCGTCGCGGGGTCGAGCTGCACGCGGCCGTAGCCGGGAACGTCGATAGCGCGCCGGTGATCGAGCGTCGCGTGAAGCACGGCGATCGCCTCGTTTTTCGCCATATTGATCTCGTCGAGAACGCCGAAACCTCCCATGCGCGCGCATCTGCAGACGGGTCCCTCTCGAAACGCGACGGCCCCGTCGGCGAACGTGTCAGCGCCGACGAGAGAATCCGCGTCGGCGTTCACGTGCAGTGAAACGTCCCACAGCGGCCGCGCGAAGGCGGCCGCGAGACATTCGGCGAACACGTTCTTCCCGGTGGCCTTTGGGCCGACGAGCAGGAGGTTTTCCCCGCACAGCAGGGCGGTCAACGCCTCTTCCCAGGCGTCCTTACCGTAAAAGGGATACCGAGGTACGGGCACGCGAGCGGAAACGGAGCCGTCGACGGGATGATCGGAGCGAAAGGCCTCGACGCCGCGAATGAGCGATTCGTCTATGCCCTCGGATCGCAAGAGTTCCAATATCATATCTCAATTGTACCACGAATCGCTGGTCACGGTTGACGAAGGACTATCATTTCGAAAGCGCGCCGTTCAAGGCGATGCCGACCACGATAACGGCGACGCCGCAGGCGGCGACGGCTGACGGCGGCGTATCGCCGAAAAGCGCGACGCCCATCAGCAGGGAAAAAACTACTTCTCCGGCCTGCGTCGACTCGATCGCGGCGAGGCGCTTCGCGTCGGACTTCACTAATTCCGTGGCCTTGAAAAAAAGCATCGTCGCGACGACGCCTGAGGAAAGCGCGACGACGAAGGACTGAAGCGCCTGGGACGCGGTAGGCTTCACGCCTAGCGCGAGCGCGACCGCCATCAGCAAAACCCAAAACGGCATGCTGCAGAGCGTCATCCCGAACACGCGATCGGTCGTGCCCATGCCGGCGGGAACGACTCGCATCATCGCGCGGTTTCCGAGCGGATACGAAAAGGCGGCGACGACGATGCACGCGAGGCTCATCGCCGAGCCCGCTCCAAACGAAAACCCACCCGCGCCGGCCGACCCAAACTGCGCGAGCGCTACGCCCGCGAACACGACGAGCGAGACGACGAGCTGTTTCGGGGGGATTCCCGCGCGCCGCGACGACGAATCGCGATGGATGAAGGGAGTCAATAGGATGCCGGCGACGATGGTAATTTGCCACGTCGAAGCGACCATCCACGACGGGCCGTACGACGCGGCCGCGCATAAAAACGCGTAGAAAAAACCGAAGCCGACGGTGCTCCAAAGAAGCCACGAGGCCGGCCGGGCGCGAATCGCGGAGAGCGTCGCCCGGTAACGCCCGCGCGGCAGCAACGGAACGAGAAGCATCGGGAGCATGAAAACGAAGCGAAGCGACGACGTCCAAAGCCAATGGCCTCCGGCGACTTGCATTTGCCGGTTCAACACGAACGTTACCGCGAAAAAAAACGACGCCAGAGCGCCGAGCGCGAGCGCTTTACCCATGAGTGTCTCCATCGTTGCCGGGGATGACCATTTTTAGCAGAAAAAAGACGATTGGACAATCGTTTCCGTTTCTTATGGCTCGCGGGGGAATTTTGGGGTATATTCGATACTACAGAAAGGAACGTTCGCGAAGCCAAAGGCGACGACGCGACCCGGGACTCCGTAGGGAGCCACATCGTTATTTCCCAATTTTAGTCAGGAGAAAAACATGAAACTTAGCGCGCGCAATCAACTGAAAGGAACGGTAAAGTCGATCAACGTCGGGGCGGTCAACTGCGAAGTCCAGATCGAGCTGCCCGGCGGCGCGATCATCACGTCGATCATCACGAAAAGCTCCTGCGAGGGGCTCGGCATCAAGGTCGGCGGAACGGCCTACGCCATCGTGAAGGCCTCGAACGTCATCGTCGGGGTCGATTAATTCCCGCGCGCCCGATTCGCGCCTACGGGCGGTATCGGGCGCGACTCGTCGGCGTTTCGAAAACGTCGACGGCGAAAATCGGCGCGCCCGGCAACGCTTTGCCCAACTCCCCGAAAATATACTCCGCGATGCGCTCGGCGCTCGGGTTATCACGAAAGCAATCCAGGTCGTTCAGGTTTGAGTGATCGAGTTTTCCGCAAACGTCCCTCAACGCGCCCTTGAGGACGCCGAAGTCGATGAGCATGCCGCCTTCGTCGAGGGACTCGCCCCTCGCGTGCGCGAAAACCCGATAATTGTGCCCGTGCAGGCGCTCGCACTTTCCGTGATAGTCGGCCAAAAAATGCGCCGCGGCGAACTCCGCCTCAACTCTCGTTTCGTACATACCGCGTAGCATACCGCACCGGGCCATCCCTTTCAATCCGCCCGAGTCGGCCGAATCGTATTGCACTCCGCCCCGCGCGCTGATACAATCGGAAAATATAATGAGTATGAAACTTTCCCGATTCGTGCCGGAAAGCGCCGTGCTTGAGCGGCATCTTCCGACCGATCCGTCCAAATCCGACCCCGAAATAACCGATCTCGCCTACGATTCCCGAAGAGTCGTCCCAGGAGCCCTTTTTTTCGCCCTTTCCGGCATCCACGCCAACGGGGCTACCTTCATCGGAGAGGCTATTCGCCGAGGCGCGCGCGCCGTCGTTCACGCCGAGCCGCTTGAATCCTACGACCCGGAAGTCGCTTACGTCCGCGTGGAAAATCCCCGCCTCGTCATGTCGCCCGCCGCCGCCGCCTTTTACGGAAACCCGTCGAAGGACCTCGTCGTCATCGGCGTGACCGGCACCGAGGGAAAAAGCACGACCGTATCCCTCATTTTCCAGCTGCTCCGACTTTGCGGAAAAAAGGCGGGCTTCATTTCGACCGTGGAATACTGCGTCGCGGACGAGACGCTCGCGAATCCCGAGCATCAAACGACGCCGGAAGCAATCACCGTTCACGCGAAACTCGCCGAAATGCGCGATAACGGCCTTGAGTACGCCGTCGTCGAGTCCTCGTCCCACGGGCTTTCCGCCAAAACCGGCCGCCTCGCCGACGTACTGTTCGACGTCGGGGTCATGACGAACGTCACGCACGAGCATCTCGAGTTTCACGGCACGCACGAACAGTATAAAAGCGACAAGGCGAACCTTTTCCGCGCCCTCGACCTCCATGACCACGCCAAGCGAGGCAAGTCCATTCCCTCATTCGGCGTGGTGAACGAGGAAGACCCCGCGTCCGGATATTTCCGCGCGGCGACGAAAAAGACCGTCTACGGATACTCGACTTGGGCCGACGTCAGCGGCGGCCTTTCCGCCTCGAACGTCACCACGGACGCGCGCGGGGTCAACTTCACCTTAAGCGAGCCGGGGGACAAAAGTCACGCCGTCAGGATCAACCTTCCGGGCGCCTTCAACGCGTACAACGCGCTCGCGACCGTTCTCGTCGTCTCGCATCTGCTCGACCGCCCGGTAGAAGAACTCATCCCGCTCCTCGCCCAGCTCACCCCGGTAAAGGGAAGGATGACGGTCATCGACCGAGGCCAGCCGTTCGAGGTCATCGTTGACTACGCGCACACGCCCTCCTCCTTTCAGGCGATTTTTCCCTCGCTCCGCAAGCGCATCGCGGGAAAAATCATCTGCGTGTTCGGATCGGGCGGCGAGCGCGACACGATCAAGCGCCCCGAGCAAGGGCGCATCGCGGCGGATTACTCCGACATAGTCATTCTCGCCGACGAGGACCCGCGCGGGGAAGACCCTCGAGCGCTCCTTGAGGAAATAGCCGCGGGTTGCCCGGAGAAAAAGCGCGATGAAGGGCTTTACATCATCCCCAACCGCCCGAACGCCGTGCGTAAGGCGATAGCGCTCGCGCAACCGGGGGATCTCGTGCTGCTGCTCGGAAAGGGCCACGAGAATTCCATCATCTATAAAGACCGCGTCGACCCCTATGACGAGATCGACGAGGCCAACAAAGCCCTGCGGGAAGCGGGATGGAGCGGCAAATGAACATTGCGATCATGTATGGCGGGAAATCAGGCGAACACGAGGTGTCACTCGCGTCCGCTTCCTCAATCGCGCGACACATTCCGAAGGACAAGAACGCGATTACCCTGATCGGCATAGCCAAAGACGGCGCATGGTACTTGCAGGACGAGGCGAACGTCGACGCCGTTCGCGCGGACCCGACCGCGACGCTCTCGATCGACACGGACGAGCGCCGGCGCGTCTCGGTCGTCCCCGGGGGCGGCGCTGCGGGCGCGTTCAGGGTCGAGGGCAAGCCGCTCCCGATCGACGTCGTCTTTCCCGTTCTCCACGGAACGTTCGGCGAGGACGGAACCATTCAGGGATTGTTCGAGATGGCGGACGTTCCCTACGTAGGCGCCGGCGTCATGGCGTCAAGCGTCGCGATGGACAAGGAAAAAACGAAAGTGCTGTGGCAGGCGGCGGGACTGCCGGTCGTGCCGTTCATCGCCGTTAAGGCGCACGCCTGGCGGGACGAGACTGAAAGGCGAATCATCGTCCTTAACGCCGAGAAAGATTTTTCCTACCCAATGTTCGTGAAGCCCGTTTGCGCGGGAAGCTCCGTCGGGGCGGCGAAGGCCGCGAATCGCGACGAGCTGGAACGCCGCGTCGGCGAGGCCTTTTTGTGGGACAATAAAACCCTTATCGAGCCGTTCATACCGGCGCTCGAGGTCGAGTGCTCGGTCACCGGCAACGAGGCGCCCATCGCCTACACGCCGGGCCAAATCGTGCCGAGCCACGAGTTTTACGATTATGACGCGAAATATACCGACCCGAACGGGGCGAGCCTCAAGATACCGGCGGACATCGACGAAAACGCAAACCGTCGCGTGCGAACCCTCGCCGTCCAGGCTTACCGGGCGCTGGACCTTTCGGGTTGCTCACGCGTGGACTTTTTCGTCGACAAGCGAAATCAAACGCTCTACCTCAACGAAATCAATACCATTCCCGGCTTTACCTCAATTTCGATGTTCCCCAAGATGTGCGAAGCGTCGGGTCTCCCCTACCCCGAGCTCATCATGCGGCTTATTTCCCTCGCGAAGGCCCGGTACGACGAGCGCAAAGGGCTTCAAACGAGCCGCGCATGACGATCCCCTTCTATAAAATCCAGGTCGCCGGAACCGGATTCGTCCTCGTCGACCTAGAGCAAATCGTCGCGCTTCAAGAAGCCGATCGTGATGTGCGCGAGGAAGAGGGAGTCACGCTCACGCCGGACCTCTATGGGGACGCCGCGAGAGCCCTCTGCGACCGAAACTTCGGCGTCGGGGCCTCGGGCGCGATATTCCTGGCCGCGGACAATACCGTCCGCCCGTTCAGCGCAGCGGGGGCGCCGCTCCGCTACGCGGACGACGCGCTCTTATGCGCCGCCCGTTACGCCTTCGATACCGGTCGCGTCACGAACCGCTCAATCGCGTTCGAAACGCCGTACGGACAGAGGCGCGTCGACGTTCTCGGGGCTCACGAATTCAGGCTGAACGTCGGTTCCCCCTTTTCCACGCTCGGCGGAAGGGTCATAACCGCGGAAACAACCGGCATCGTCGAGTCGATCGAGCGCGAGGGCGCGCGCGCTGCCTATGCCGCCATCCACGTTCACGACGATATAGTCGTCGCCTTTCCCGAAGGAATCGAGACGCTTAATTTTTCAGGCTTCGCGGCCCTCGTCCAACGGGCCTTTCCCGGCAAGGCGGCGACCCCAGTCGTCGCCCGCTGCGTCACCCATGACGCAATCCTCGCCCGCATTCCGTCCCGAAGGGACGTGAACGCCTGCGCGGTCGCCGCCGCGTCCCTCGTCGCGGCGGTTTCGATGGGAATGAGCGGGTTCGACGCGGTCGTGATGTTCGAGCGCAGCGCCCCGGACGACGCGCCCTCGAACCTCATCGCGAAAGACCGCGATAACTCCCGGAGGCTCGCGGCGAGCTGGGATCGCGGCGAAAACGACCTATACGTCACCGGCACGGGCGGCTATGTTTTCGAGGGAAAATTCGATTTTGCGCCTTCCGCCACGCGCGACCGATAGTCGCGCGCAAATCTAATCAAACAATGACGACAGCAGGGCGAGGGAAAACCCCGAACCCGCCATAATCGCGCCGCCGGCGTACAGCGGGTCCACCAGGGGCAAGCCAGAGTCAACGTTCGACGAGTAAGCCGCCGCGCCGACGCAGAGCGCCGAGCCGACGACGATAAGCGTGGCCGACGCGAGGCCGGCGACTTTCAAGTTGCGGGCAGAGCTCAGCGTCGGGCTTCCTTTCGGCCATAGATTCGCGAACGTGCCCGGGACGCGCAGGGATGTCGGCTGAACCGGAGACACGATGGGCCGATCCGACCAAAAATCGTTCACTTCGGGGGTTAAGGACTCTTTCGCGAGGGGCTGCACGACGGCGGCAGGGGAAGACGTATCGACGACATTCTGAACCATTTCGTTCTTTCCGATGACGACCGGAACCGGAACGGGAGCCTGAGACGTTTCCGCGATTTTCACGATGTCGGGAGACGGCGTTACCGCGACGCTTCCCTCAAAGCAAAAAACGCGATTTACCACCGGGGCCGAGGCTGATGGGGACGCGCTGCCCGAGGCAGCCTTCGCGCCGCGAACGGCGATGACGTCGCAGCCGAAATCGGTACCGCGAACGCCCGCAACGAGCGTCGGGGTCGTAATCTTAAACGAGGATGCGCCGGCGAGTTTCGCGACTTTCGCGCGCACGCGCCCGTAATGGAGATCGCCGGACACCTTTGTCCCGGTCTCGTCGGAATCGCACATAAACGAGGTATTTTCGGCCACTTGCACCGCGGCGGAAACCCCGGTGATGAAAACCTCGAGATAAGTTGATCCGGCCGTCTGCAAAATGTCGCCGCGCTGCAGTTCGAGCCCAATCGCCTGGGCAGATTCGGCGGCGTAGACGGAGGATTTTCCGTTGCGCACGACGGAGAACGTTTTTCCCTCGGCGAAAGTGATGGAAGCCCAAGGCTCCGCAAACGCGAGGGAACCGACTAAAACGAATGCGACGAGCGTCGCGATACGGCTTTTATTTCGCATATTTATAGTATAATATAGGAAAAGATGAGCCGCAACACAAGCAGAATACGGGTTTCGCGCACGAGCGACCGCGTCAACGATATCCTGTCGGGCGCGGTCATCAGACAAGGCGGAACGGCGATATGCCACTATAACCAGAGCGAGGACCAATTCATCGTCCTTCCGGGAACCGTGTTCGTTCCCGCGCTTCCGGTTCATCACGCCATGGACGATTACGAGCCGCCGCCCGAGTACGAAGGCGTGGTCGCCGAGCTCGCGACCGCTCTCATGACGCTCGCCCCAAGCCTCATCGCGGGCACTACCTGGTTTTTCGATCCCGTAGACATCCATACCCCGAAATTTTACCGCACGGCTACCGTCGAGGGCGTCCCCTATCTGTACCTCCTGCTCATCGACCTCACCTGCCGACCGCTCGAATGCAAAATTTCGGAAGAGGGCACGAATCGCCGCACTCATTCGTTTTGGACGAACCGCCTCTATTTCGAGTGCGACTGGTTTCCGCTCGCGGACGGCGCGGGCGACGATTTGGAGATCGCACAATCCATCCCTTTTACCTGGAAAGGCGAGGCCGGACAGGGCTACATGGTGCACGGCATTTGGATGGACGCCGATATCAACAAGTTTTTCAGTAAGCTGATTTTGCCCGCGGGAAAGCGGAATTATCCGTATTATCCCCTCACGTGCAAGCAGCATTGCGTCAGCATGAACGCGTTCGGTCAGGACGGGCCGGAACTCCTGCATCGAGCGAGGGCCAGCGTGGAGCCGGCCCTCGACTCCATACTCGAGGTTTTGCACGCCTATCCGTTTACCGAGACGCTTCCCCTATTCCAGGAACTCAAGGGAAAAATCGCGCCCGAGTTAGGCGCGCGGTGGGAAAGCCTCGCGGTTACGGTCTCGCTGAACGAGCGCGAGCAAAAGGAGTATACCGTTGCGTTTTAACGAACCGCCGTTCCGCAGTCTCGCAGACATCAAGGGGCTGAAGGTAACGGTCATGGGTCTCGGCCTCAACGGAGGCGGGCTCGCGAGCGCGCGCTTTTTCGCCGCGCACGGGGCGACCGTCACCGTCACCGACAAGAAAACTGAGGAGGAACTCGCCCCGTCCATCGAGTCGCTCAGGGACTTTCCCGGCATTCGATTCGTTCTGGGACGTCATGACCTTTCCGATTTTTCGGGAGCGGACGTCGTGGTAAAAAACCCCGGAGTCAAGCTCGAAGGGAACGAATACCTCGCCGCCGCGCGATCGATCGAGTCGGACGTTTCCGTGTTTCTCAGGCTTTCGCGCGCGCCGATTCTCGCCGTCACCGGGAGCAAGGGAAAATCGTCGACCGTGAGCGCGCTTCACTTTGGGCTCAAGGAACTCGGGTATACGGCCTTTCTCGGCGGTAACATCACGGTAAGCCCCCTCGCTTTCATTGCCGAAACGGACGAGACGACGCCGGTAGTGCTCGAGCTTTCGAGCTGGCAGCTCGCGGACTTGCGCGGACGGGGTCTCCTCAAGCCGCGCGTCGCCATCCTCACCCTCGTCATTCCCGACCATCAAAATTGGTACGGCGGGATGGAGCCCTACGTCGCGGACAAAAAGCTCATTTACGCCGACCAAGACGAATCGTGCCATCTCCTGTGCAACGCGGACGACGAGTGGGGCCGCGTTTTCGCGAAGGAAGCCAAGGCGCGAAACGTCAACGTGCATTGGTATTCGACCTCGCCGCTCCCGGTCGAGAGAGCGCGCGGCGCGTGGCTCGAAGCCGACGGTCGAGGCTTCATGCGCGACGCCGCCGACGACGACGGCCACCCCGTGGGAATTTTGCCCAAGGAACTATCCGTACCCGGCAATCACATGCGGCTCAACCTCCTGAACGCGGCGCAGGCCCTCGTCCTTTTCGGGGCGAAAGCCGAGGCGGTCGGACCCGCCCTCGCGCGGTATCCCGGCATCGAGCATCGGCTCGAGTTTTTCCGCGAGAAAGACGGCGTGCGCTGGTATAACGATTCCGCGGCGACGGTTCCGGAGGCGGTCGCCGCCGCGATAGCATCCTTCGACCGGCCCGTCGTCCTCTTAACGGGCGGCACGGATAAAAATCTCGACTTCGCGCCCCTCGCGAGCGCCCTTTCCGACCCGAGGACGGCCCCGAGGAAAATATTCCTGCTCGCCGGCACGGGAACTGACAAACTCATCGCGCTCATACGGCCGGCGGGAGTGCCGTTCGAGGGCCCGTTCGCGAGCCTCGGGGATCTCGTGCGGGCGGCGGACGCAGCGGCAAAAGCCGGCGACGTCGCGGTGTTCTCCCCCGGCGCTACGAGTTTCGGCCTATTCAAAAACGAGTTTGACCGCGGCAACAAATTCCGAGAGGCCGTTCGCGGCCTATAGCCGAATAAATCGGCGCGAGGGCGAAAAAAACTTTAACCGCCGCGCGGTCGGGTGTATACTCATTCACATGAAAAAGTATTTACTCCTGATCGTGCCGATCGCCTCGGTGCTTTTTTGCTCGCTATTTTTACTGACGACGTTCGACCGCAAGGTTTACGACCTTTTCTTGCGCACGATCCCGTCGCTCGCCGAGAATAAATCGGTCGTGCTCGTCACGATCGACGACCTCTCGATCGAGAAAGTCGGCATGTTTCCCTGGACGCGAGACGTCGTCGCCGACGCCATCGTATTCATGAAGGAAATGGGCGCGGAATCGGTCGTGTTCGACTTGAGCTACCTCGACAAAAGCCCGGTAACCGTCGACCCAAAATACGTGAAGGACGAGCTCCCCGGCTACATCGATTACGGCTTCAAGCGCGTCGACGACAGCATCGCGCAGGTGCTCGACGCCTTCGCCGCGCACCAGATCAAGCCGGCGGAGGCTGGACTATATAAGCAACAGCTTTTCGACGCGACCGCCGAGGCGAAGAACACGCTCGACGCGTCGGTCGCCTACGTGACCCGCGACGTCGACGCCTATTTCGCGCAAACGCTCCGCTTCTTCGGCAATTCCTATTTGACCCTGACGATGATAACCCCAGAAAACATCATCGACGGCCCGAAAGAATACGATATGTCGGCCTACGACGTGCCGTGGCTCGAGGAGCGCGTCGCGCTTAAAAACGTAACGGCGAACGGGGACTCGAAAACGCCGAACCAGCTCGGCATGAACCCCGCCCTCCAACAGCTCCTCAGCGCGTCCTCGGGAGCGGGATTCGTTAATTCGGACCGAGATCCCGATGGATACCGGCGCCGCGTTCACCTGCTCAATCGATATAACGGAAAATACTACGGTCAGCTCGCTTTCGTGCCCCTGCTCGACTGGCTCGGTAACCCGGGCATCGAGGTGACGAATTCATCCATCACGCTGAAAGGCGCGACCGTCGACGGAAGGAAAAAAGACATTCGCATCCCTCGGGCGCAAGACGGCTCCATGCTCATCAAGTGGCCGAAAAAGCAATTTATCGACTACAACATCATTTCAGCATGGGATCTCATCCGCAATAATCGACTGGAAAAAACGTTTGTCGATAACCTCAAGACGATGAGCGAATCGGGATTCTTCGGCTATTGGGACGGGGCGGAAACCCCACTCGATCTGTACTCCAAGGCCGAGTACGTCCGAGACTCTCTGTTCGCCGGTAACGACCAAGACGAGGGAATCTCGCTCGCCGCCTACCGCCAGTATAAATCCGCCTTCATAAAAAACGCGGGCGAATTCCTCAACGGCCCGTACGAACAGACCATTCTCGCCGACGTCGGAGACGACGCGCAGTTGCGCGAATACGTCACGAACACGTTCGCGGCCGTGCGTGGCCAATACGAGGATCTGTCTAAAATCCGCGACATCGCGCGCGCGAAAGTCGACGGAGCGTTTTGCGTGATCGGGACGACCGCGACGAGCACGCTCGACGAGGGACTCATCACGTTCCAGGAACGGTTCCCGAACGTCGGTCTCCACGCGACGGTGGCCAACATGATCCTCTCGGGGGAATTCCTCGACGACGCGCCCGCCTTCATTTCCATTTTGATCGCCCTTGCCGTCTCCCTCGCGTTCGCGTTCGCGACGAAGCGACTGGACACGAAAAATTCCATGGTCGTCGGCGTCGCTGGACTCGCCGGAACCATTCTCGCATTCGTGCTCTTCTTCATGGCGACGAAGCGCTACGTCGGCCTCGTCGTACCGTTTTCCTCAGGACTGCTCACGTTCCTCACGCTCACGACGATCAGCTTTCTCACGACGATCCGAGAGAAATCCTTCCTTCGCTCGGCGTTCTCCCGCTATCTTTCCCCGGCGGTCATCAACGAAATCATCAACGACCCCTCCAAGCTCAACCTCGGCGGCGAGAAACGGGAAATGACCGCGATCTTCACTGACGTGCGCGGCTTCTCCACCATTTCGGAGAAGCTCGACCCGGCCGACCTCGTTAACCTTCTCAATCAATACCTGACGGCGATGAGTAACATCGTCCTGGAGAACCGGGGAACGATCGACAAGTACGAGGGTGACGCGATCATCGCTTTCTTCGGAGCGCCGATTCACATGGACGAGCACGCAGCGCTCGCGTGCAAGACCGCCATCCGCATGAAAAAGGCCGAAGCCGCGCTTAACGCGCGCATTGAGGCGGAAAACCTCTCGCCGTCGCCGCTTTTTACCCGCATCGGCATCAACACCGGCGACATGATCGTCGGCAACATGGGCACGCCGAATAAAATGGACTACACGATTATGGGCAACTCGGTTAACCTCGCCGCGCGGCTCGAGGGCGTCAACAAGCAATACAACACGCGCGGCATCCTCATCAGCGAGCACACCCGCGGTAAAATCGGCGACGATTTCCTCGTGCGCCGGCTTGACCGCGTGCGCGTCGTCGGCGTCAACACGCCGCTCCGGCTGTACGAGCTACTGGGCGAAAGAGCGGAAGAAAGCCCTGAGGAAATCTCGGCCGTCGCCGCGTGGGAAAGCGCGATCGACCTGTACGAGAAAAAGAATTTCGCGGAAGCGAAGGAAATTTTCGCGCGTATATCCGGAGACGACCCAAACGACGGAGTTGCGCCGCTCTATGTGGCGCGCTGTGACGGATTTATCTCGAATCCCCCGGAAACGAGCTGGGACGGGGTTTTCAACCTCACGCAAAAATAAGGGAAAGGGAAATTTATTCCAGTGGATTATGCGAATTAATTCACTGAATTACGCCGATTATTCCAGTGAATTACGCGCATATCCCGTGAACTAATAAAAAAAGCCCCCGGAAAACTCCGGGGGCTTTTTATCGAGCTATTTTGTTCTGGTTGATTATTCCTCAGCCCACTGCAGATCTTTGGTCGCGTCGCTCGCGCGCGTTGACGCGGTCGAGACGTTCGTGCGGGTTTGTCCCGCTTCGGCGTTTACGTCCGAGGAAGACGCGTTAGCACCGAGTTTGATGCCGGGCTTCGCGACCGCAAGGGCGGAGTTCGCGAGTTTATCGACCGGGCCTTTTTGCATGGCCTTAATCGTAGCCACGCGGTCACCGATCTTCACGACGAGCACGGAGTTGACGCCCGTGTTCACGACGGTCGAAGGGGCAAGCACGAGTCCCTCGGTCACCGGCTCGAATTTCCCCGCCGATACTTCCCGCACGACGCTTCCCGTCACGCTTTGCACGACATACTCAGAGGAAGAGTCGGCAAAAATCGCGGCACCGGAAATCATCGCGCTCGCCAGAAGTAACACAAACAGCAATCTTTTCATAATATACCCCCGTATCGCTAACATTCATCTTACGAGTCTACTATAGCACACCCTAATTTTCTATTCGTCCGATTTTTCCTTTTTCGTCATTTGTGGACGTTTTTTTTCGTACAGCACCCCCTGACTTAGG
>QKAR01000141.1 GCA_003246335.1 Spirochaetales bacterium
GAAAACATGAGCGTCACCAACTCGTACGCCGCCTTTCCGGTGATGCGCCCGCTCGTCGGGATGGATAAAGAGGAAATCATCGAAACCGCGACGAAAATCGGCTCATACGGCATCTCGATCCTTCCCTATGAGGACTGCTGCGTATTATTCTCTCCGAAGCATCCCGTGCTCCGCGCGGAACAAGCGGCGACGGCGGCAATTTACGAGGCTCTGGACATTCAGCCCCTTTTAGACGAGGCCATCGCAACGCGGGAGCACAAACGTTTTTCCTGGAACGCGGCTCAGGGAGCGGTCGTTGGGGAAGGCGATGCGACCGAGGTTTGACTGGTGGTGGACTCGGCGCCGTCCGCCGGGACCGCGGACGGCGAGGTTTCTGTTTGCGGAGGGGCCGTCGCGTCGGCGATTTTCTTCTCTAAGGCGGCGATGTCTTTCGCGCCCGGGGAATCGGCGAACTTATCCTTAAGCAAGGCGACCATCTCGGAGGATTCGGCATAATGGCCGGCGAGAAAAAGCAGTTCCGCGTAATTTCGGGCTCGGGTAGAATCGTCGGGCCTTTCTTGGTATAAGGCACCGTACAGCCGCAGGGCTTCTTCTATCTTTCCCGTTGAGGCTAACGCATACGCGTACGACGCCGCCAAAAGCGCGTTTTTCGGGTCCTGCCGATATAAATCGGCGAAAATATCGCATGCAGCAGCCCAATTCCCGTTTAGCGCGTAAGCGCGCGCGAGTCCGTAACGGGCCCCATTGCGGTACTCGGGCCGGGTAAGCGCCTTTTGATAAAAGAAAATCGCCTTATCGTATTTTCCTATCTCCGAATACCCTTCCGCGAGCGCGTAATACTCGGCGACGAATTCTTTTGACGGTCGCGTCGAGGCGCACCCCTCGAGCATGATCATCGCGGACGCGAAAAAAAACAAGATGCCGAGGGGAGCAAGGGACTTCATGGTGAAAAATCAATGAGCGCCGAGGACTATCTGCTCGATTCTTCGCAATTGCGAGCGATACAGCCCCGCGATATCTGAACCGTAATCGGCCACGAGTTGAATGATATTGCGCGGAGAATCCTCGATATCCTTCCCGTTAATGCGATCCCCGGCGTCGCCGAGGCCCGGCATGATGTAAGCGGATGAATTGAGTACCGGGTCCATCCAAAGCGTATAGACGGTGCAATTCTCAAGCGCGCGAACCACGCGAAGTGCGCCTTTTAGCGCGGAAATTACATTGAAGAAGCTGATCGACCGCGGCTTAACGCCATTCTCCGTAAGGTACTTCACGACCGTGACGAGACTTCCCCCGGTCGCGTTCATCGGGTCGGCGAACACGAGGTCCTTGCCGTTGAGGTCCTCGATATTGAAAAACGACTTATCGAGATCGAGAATGTATTCCATGTCGTTCTCTTTCTTGGACTCGTCGCGCTTTATCTTAAAAAGGGCGAACGGGGTCACGTAGCCGTGGGATGAATATTCCTCGATTTCCTTCGACATAATCATGGACGGCAAAAGGGCGCCGCGAAGCATGACGCACATGACGGTATTCTCGATCTTATAGTCGATGTCGGGAATTTTATGAACCGCGTAATTCTGCACGGGCGCCGTGACGGGGGTTTTCACGACGAGGTAGTTTTTGTTGTCCGAATGGTTGCGGTTATAGGCGAGCCTGAACAGCATCTCGTACGCGCGCTGCGTGTAATATACGAACTCGTTGTGGCCCGTCTTAATGTCGCGCAGCTTCGCGATGACGCGAGAGGCCTCCGCGTGGCTCTGTTCCTCCGTCTCGAACGAGTACACTTTAATTCCGGGAGCTTCCTTGCAGATTTCCTGCATGACGTGGCCCATCTCATTGTATATCTCGATGATTTTTTTCTCTTCGTTGGCCAACGTCGAGCTAAAGCCCCCGGCCGCGATTATCTTAAAGGAATCCATGGCCCGGGCGTACAGCCCATCCATACGGGTTAAATACGCCTGGTCTTTTTCCGTCAAATACCCATCAAGGGAGTCGGCCCCTAAAACTACTTTACTCATACAGTCTCCTTGAAATCTTCTAACCGGCGATTTTAGCATAAAAAAACCGTCCGGGAAAGGGACGGTTTTGAAAGATTTCCGTTACTTATGAAACCACAGGCGGAAGCCCGCGGATATCGGGAAGAAAAGATTGGTCGCGCCAATCGAAGGAACGAACGTTAAGCCGAACGAGGGTGCGACTTGAAGGTAAGGCTCGAAGAAATCGTTAAACAGCATATTGAGGCCGATGGGAACCCGTAAGCCGGCGTTTAGGCCAAAGGGATCGTCAAATACCATATTCGTGAAAAATCCGACTCCGATGAACCATTTCAAGGCGTTTCCGCCAAGATCGGTTAATTCCTTATTGAGCGCCCAATAATCGCCGGTCATGCCAATACTGGTATAACCGTCGCCGACATAGTAATTTCCCGCGAAATACAACGGGCACTGATCAAGTTTGAACGTAACCGCGACGCCAGGCTCAAAAACATCCGACGCGTTTCCATTCAGCTGCAATCCTACTCCGAAGCCAAACGCGGCCGAAATGGAAACTGCCAGCAAAAGAGAAAGCGTAAGCGCAAGTTTCTTCATAAATCACTCCTTAAAACGCAAATTCGCAAAAGCCGATTCGCCTTTGTTTTATTATCGGCCTCAGCGACTAAAACATCACTGTTTAAGGGAGTATGACGCATACTGAGCCTTTCGTCGATACTCCTGATTTGGGCAATTTTCGGCCAAAATGACATACAGGGACCGCGCTTGGGAACGCATATCCTTAGCCGCGAGCGTTTGCCCGAGGGTTAAGAAAGCGTCCCAAATTCCGACCGAATTCGCCCAGGAGGATATTTCCGCGTCGCGTCCCGAGCGAAGCATGAGGTCAGCGAGGCTCGAGTACGTATACGAAAAATCCTTTTTCGACATCGCGGCGGACAATTCGGTAATGGCGGTGACGCCCGCGATCGCGGCGACGGGAAAAGCGCGATCGAGTCGCTTCATGCCCAAATACACCCGAGCGAGCCGAACGCTCGCCTCAAGACTATCCGGTCGATCGTGCCGGTACAAGAGAAAAAACTTATCGCAGTCGCTTTCTTTTTCGAGCGTGCGAGTCATGGCAGCGAGCGACGCGCTTCCGCCCGCGGTCGTGCCGTATAACTCGTCGGGTCCAAGCACGAGAAGCAAGGATTTTTCCTCCAACCCCGGATTATCCGTATTATGCGCCAGGTTCGCCATCCGAAACGCGATTTCGTTCGCCTCGTTCGGAACTTCGAGTAAATTCCTATTCGCCCACGCGCGCTCATAGAGGGACAAAGCGACGTCGTATTCTGATTCGGCTTCGTACACCATTCCCTCCAGCACGTCGGCCTCAGGATAAGAACTCCGGAGGGAAATCCATGTTTTCATCGCGCTAATGGAACCGTTAAACTCTTTTTCTTCGTGAGTGAGCAACACTTCGTCAATGATGGCCAAAGCTGCCGTGTCGTTCCGTTCCGCCAAAATCGAGCGTATGTCGTCGATATTATCGCCTTTTTTGCGCACTTCGGCGGGGATTAACGAGGCGTCGAGGGTCGCCACTGCCGCCGCGACCGCGTCAAGCCGGGACTTTCGCGCCTTCTCGCATTGAATTAACGCTTCCCCAAAATCTCCCCGCTCGAAAGCCGTATGCGCGTCGTCCATAACCCGCCAGGTATCCGCGCCGAGAACGGATTCGGCGTAGCACATCGACACGATAAAAATAAAAAAAGCGATACCGATTTTTTTCACAGCGTTAATAATTCCTCTCGAAACGCTCGGTCGGCGGCCTCAATACCGGACTTAACGGAAACGGTGCGGACCGTTTTACCGCGCTTAAATATGATAACCTCGTCCCCGACGCCCGTGATGCCGATATCCGCGTGTTTTCCCTCGCCGGGCCCGTTGACCACGCAGCCCATAACCGCGACCGTGATGTTTTTTTGGAGCGAAAGAAGTTCCGTCTGCCAACGGGCAACGAACCCATGCACGTCAAATCCGTTTCGCCCGCATCGGGGGCAGGAAACGATGCGAACGCCGCCCGCGCGAAGCCCGCATTCCGATAAAATCTCGCGAGCCGCGATAACCTCGTTTTCCACGGTGTCCGAAAGGCTTACGCGAACGGTCGATCCGATACCGCGGGTAAGGAGGGAATGGAAAGCCAGCGTGCTTTTCACGACCCCTCCAATGATGGGGCCCGCCTCGGTTACGCCGACGTGCAGGGGAACGTCGAGCGACCGTGCGAAGGTCTCATTGGCGAGAATCGTTTCCGCGACGGAGGACGCCTTCATGGATACGATGACTTGGTCAAAATTGAGCTCATCGAGGAGCGCGACTTCCCGGAAAGCCGCCTCGGCGAGGGCTTCCGCGCGCGCGGTATCGAGACTATATCCCGTCTCGCGGGCTTTTTCGACGCGATCGCGCAAATCCGACGGAAGAGAGCCGGAGTTGACGCCGACGCGAATGGGAGTCCCCGTGGCGCGCGCTTTTTCGACCACCGCCCGAACGCGATCCTTCCCGCCGATATTGCCCGGATTGATGCGTATTTTCGAGATATTGCCGTCCATGCACCGCAACGCAAGTTTATGGTCAAAATGTATGTCCGCCACGAGGGGTACGTCGGTCATCTCTGCCAAAGCAAGAAGCGCATCGGCGCTTTCCATATCAGGAACGGCAAAACGCACGATATCGCAGCCAAGCGAGGACAGCACCGAAAGTTCTCGGGCTATCGCGGGTAAATCAGCGCCCAGTAAGGACGCTTTCCACATTGTCTGTATCGATATTGGCTCGCTTCCGCCGATGACAAGCCGTTTCGTCTCGCCTTTCCCGCCGATTGCGATCGCGCGGGGTTTCTTGAATTCACTCATGATTATGTAGTATATCGGCAAAATTAAGAATTGGTGAAGCAAAGCAAAAAAAAAGGAACCCCCGCGCGCGGGGATTCCTTTTCGTGAAGGTTTATAGCCGACTTAGACCGAAATTAACCCGAAGACCATGACAAATAGCGCTACCGTTTCGCATAAACCGACGATGGTGATGTACTGCGAAAAGCCCTTTCCCGTCTCGGCGAGCGCGTCCGAACCTGAAGCGGAAGCGCGACCCTGCGCGATGGCGGACATACCGATTCCAAGTCCGCAGAAAAGGCCGACGCCGAGCAAGAACCAAGAATCGAACGACGACTTGAGCATCGCGCTCATTAAAAGGTATCCATAAATAGTTTGAGTGAGCGGGGCGCCCGCGAAGGCGACCAAAATAAACGGCGCGGGCTTATTATTCATGTAGCAGCGCTTCCAAGCGCCAATCGTCGCCTGACCGGCGATTCCCAAGCCAATTGCGGATCCCGAAGCAGCGAGACCGAGCGCGGCGGCCGCGCCCAACATTCCAAAATTCATGTGTTTCTCCTATTTATTAGCCGTTTCGGAAAACGGTTCGTATTTGAAGCCTGACCATGTCAGACCGAGATGGTTCGAAAACTCCAGCGTGTTGAGGCGCACGCCATGCACGATGACCGACAGCACGTTCAGGATAAAGTTGAGCCCATGGCCGAAGACGAGTAAAATAACGCCCAAAAACAGGATAAATCCCCCAAGGACGGGACCGGCCATGGTATTGACCGTATTGCTGATCGCGGCGCCAGCGAGACCGACGGCCCACAGGCGGATATAGCTCATGATATCGCCAAACACGTTCACGACGCCGAGGCACATCGTAATGATGTTTTTCAAGCTTTCGAGGATTCCCGCCCCGATTTTTCCCGCGTAATTCGCGAACACGAAGTTAAGAACGAATCCTGCGCCGATCAGGGGAGCTGCCCAGGTCGGAAGAGGAAATCGCTGCGCGTCAACGACGAGGTTGAGAACGACGTTAAACATCCCGACGAGCATCAAAAGCGATCCAAGCTCGCCGAGGAATTTCGGCGTCTTGATGTTTCGCGCTATACCGATGAGATGCGCGATGGAAAGTTGCGCGAGGCCGAGGGAAAAGCAAAACACCTGGATATTTTTTGCCGCGTCGGGATTTCCGTTCTTAAACGCGGGAATGGCCGCCCCCGTCAGGAACGACGGGAGTATTTCGGGCGAAAGCCCGAACCAGGTACAGGTCACCGTTCCCCAACCGACCGTCATCGCGCCGAGATACAGGAACATGTATAAGCCGGTCGGGATTTCCTTACCTTTCCGCGCGAACGAGACGATGCCGCCGAGCGCGAGCAGTACCATCAGCGAGCCATAGCCGCCGTCCCCGAAAATCATCGCGAAAAACACGCCGAAGAACAACAAAAACCAAAGGGATATATCGATTTCGCGATATCCGGGCACCGTACCCAAAAAATCTAGCAACGGTGAAATGAGGTTCACGAACCTGTTATTCTTGATCTTCGTGGGAACGATGTCGTCATCGCTCGGGTCTTCGCTGATATACGCCCATCCGTGGCGTTTTGACGCCGCGTCGAGCACCGATACTTCGCTCACCGGCATAAAACCGCTGAGCCAAGCGACGTGTGACGTCGAAAGCGCGGAATTTTCATCGGCGAGCGGCACGAAGGACATGCCCGCTCGAATCGACTCGAACTGAATGTCCTTTAGCGTCGATTGCCGCAACGATCGAATGGCGTCCGCGTTTACGAGTTCCGCGATGAGGCTTTCGTCAAACTTCGCGAGGCTCGCGCGTGAAACGGCAAGCTCCGCCCTCAACTGTTCAGAGGATTTTTCGGGCACAATGAACTCTCGAGCGCCGACCGACAAAACCCGATTTTCTTGGGGTCCGTCGCGAAGCACGACGCATCGCACGCTTTTTTTCGTGGACGAAATCCTGATCGTGCGGATCGATTCGCCGAGGGACAAGTATTCTTCGGCAGGGAATTCGTAAACGCCGAAATATACGCCTTTTCCCGCGAGAAACGCGAAGGTCTTTGGGTCCACGTCGCCCCAGGACGCTGTCCGCTCGATTTCTCGCTCCAATTTCGAGATTCCATCTAAGGCATTTTTCTTCTCGTCGCGAACCGCGATGACGCGAGCAACGGCGGCTTGCGCCGATTCAACCGAAAGATCCTTCGATTGCGCCACGCGATTTTTTTTCGCGTACTCGCCGAGTACCTGCAGCGATTGATCGACGGCAGCGAGCCGTGCTTGCATATCAGTAAGCGCCGCGCTCGAGGACTCCCGTTGCTCGACGTGCAGAACGCCAAGCTTTCTCAAGGCGATCAAGGCCTCGGAGCGCTCGCGATTAAGCACTACAAGCGTGATTTTTTTCATGGGAACGATCATTCGGGGCTCTCCTCAACGACTTTCTCGAGGTTTTTCTTCGAGATCTTTCCGCGAACGACGGACGCGACCTGCTGGTCTCCGAGATACACGGTGATTTTCTTGATGTTTGCCCGCGTCTCGGGAATCTTAACTTTCTCGAACAGATTAACGCGCTGAGTCGTCGTTCTCAGTTCCCTCTGGAGTAGTTGAACCTGCTCATCGAGTATTTTCGCTTCTAGGTCGAGAGATAGGACTTTCTCGAGTCGATCCGAGGCGGTATCGATCCAAAGCGGCGTCTTGAATAAATCGTACGCAAGGCGATCGAATTCGGCGCCAGAGAATATCGGAATCGAAACGCCCGCGATGTTTCCCATTGACGTCTTGATCTGCCGAACTTTGATGGTGTCCTCGGAGAAGACGCCGGGTTCGCCAAACACGCCGATCCACGCCTCGAATTCGGCATGAAGCCGATCGCGATTCTTGCGGACTTCGCGCGCCCGCAACTCAATATCGCGAATCTCGGTCTGAAGCTGTTGCTTTTTTAGCTGAAGCGTCGGTAAGTATCGCCGATACATTTTCAGGCTTTCTTTCTGGGACTTCAGCTCGTTTTTCGTCAGCTTTATCGCCATTTACCTTCAATCCTTCATTATTTTTGCGACGGCCAAAACTGCTTAATCAGCTCCGATTTAATTCCCGTCTCTTCCGGCTTAAAGCATTCTGAAAGGATTCTCCAACCGGCGTCCAAAGCGCCTTCAAGGGGAATATTCACCGAAAGGTCCATCATTTGCCGCTCAAACAATATGCCGTATTTCAGGAGCTTTTCGTCCCAATCGGACATCATGAAGCCCATGGATTTTTTTTCGAGCGTATCTTTATAGGAAGAATACAGCTTAATCATGTTGTCCATGAGCGCGCGGTGGTCGGCGCGCGTCTTGCCGTTAACGTTCTGCTTCAGTCGCGAAAGGCTGCCGAACGGCTCGATGCGCCCGTTTTTCAGGTAAAACTGTCCCTCGGTGATGTAACCGGTATTGTCGGGCACCGGATGCGTGACGTCGTCGCCGGGCATCGTCGTGACCGCGAGAACGGTAACCGACCCCGCGTCGTCGAAGTCGACGGCTTTTTCGTAGCGCGCGGCAAGCTGACTGTACAGATCTCCCGGGTAACCGCGATTCGAGGGGACTTGTTCCTGAATGATCGCGATTTCCTTCATCGAGTCCGCGAAGTTCGTCATGTCGGTCAGCAGAACCAACACGTCCTTCCCTTTCAGGGCGAACTGCTCGGCGACGGAAAGGCACATATCGGGAATCATGAGGCACTCAACGGTCGGGTCAGCCGCCGTGTGGACGAACATGACCGTGTGGTTCATGGCGCCCGCGTCTTCAAGCGTGTCCTTGAAATAAAGATAATCGTCGTACTTCAATCCCATGCCGCCGAGCACGATGACGTCAACCTCGGCCTGCATCGCGATGCGCGCGAGCAACTCGTTGTACGGTTCGCCGGATATGGAGAAAATCGGCAATTTTTGCGATACGACGAGCGTATTGAACATATCGATCATCGGGATGCCGGTGCGGATCATGCGTTTCGCCATGATGCGTTTTGACGGATTAACCGAAGGACCGCCGATCGGCACGAGGTTCTCTTTGAGAGAAGGCCCCTTGTCGCGCGGGTCGCCCGATCCGTCAAAAATGCGACCGAGCAAATTATCCGAAAAGCTTACCTGCATTTCATGGCCGAGGAAACGAATTTGATCGCCCGTAGAGACGCCGCGACCTCCGGCGAAAACCTGGAGCGAAACGAGATCCCCCGCGAGTTTATTGACCTCGGCGAGCGAGGAGCCGAAGGCGGTCTCGATTTCGGCGAGCTCGCCATATTTAACTCCGTCGGCCTTGACCGTAATGACCGATCCGTTTATCGACTCGATTTTGCTATATACCTTTTTCATGGCTTACTCCACTGCCTTGGCCGAAACAGACCGACCCAGTATTTTTTCGGCGTCGGCGTCCATTCCCGAAGTCTTCGCCTTCAACTCTTCGCCGATGGCGCGCTCGAGTTTTTTGAACTCGTCAGAATTCCACTCGCAATAGTTGTAGTCGATGAACTGAAGTCGAGCCTTGTTGAACCAGGCTCGCGCCTCGTCCTTATCGCCGAACTCAAAGGAAGATCCCAAAACTCCCAGCAGCATCTTAAACACGTGCTCTTGCCGCTCGGTTGAAACGGCCGCGTCGACGGGATCGAATGAGTTCTGCTGAAGATAGACGGCGTCAAGGAATTCCCCCTTGAGATACACGATGAAGTCCTCAAGGCTCGTGCCTTCCTCTCCGACAACCTTCATCATTTGCTCGACCTCGGTTCCGCGACGCAGGTATTTGCGCGCGTACTCGACCATGTCGAGCCCGATGACGCTCTTGTACTTCGACCAGGAATCGAGCGGGTGGATAGCGGGATACTTTCGCGCGTCCGATCGCTCTCGCGAGAGACCGTGGAAGGCGCCGACGACTTTCAGCGTCGCTTGCGTAACCGGTTCCTCGAAGTTGCCGCCGGCGGGCGAAACGGTTCCACCGATAGTAACGGACCCGACGCCGCCATCCTTAAGCCTGACTAAACCGGCGCGCTCGTAAAAGGCGGCGATGTAGGATTCAAGGTACGCGGGGAACGCTTCCTCTCCGGGGATTTCCTCGAGACGCCCCGACATTTCGCGGAGCGCCTGGGCCCACCGGGAGGTCGAGTCCGCCAGGAGGAGGACGTCCAGGCCCATCTGCCGATAATACTCCGCCAAGGTCACGCCGGTATACACGGAAGCCTCGCGCGCCGCAACCGGCATCGAGGAGGTATTACAGATAATGATGGTCCGTTCCATCAACGAGCGACCGGTTTTTGGGTCGGTCAACTCGGGGAATTCTTTCAGGGTTTCGACGACCTCGCCCGCGCGCTCACCGCAGGCCGCGATGATAACGATGTCAACTTCCGCGTTTCGGCTCGTCGAATGCTGCAAAACCGTCTTGCCCGCGCCAAAAGGTCCGGGGATGCAATAAGTACCGCCTTTCGCGACGGGAAAAAACGTATCAATCGTGCGAACTTTCGTCGTAAGCGTTTGGGTAGGCTTTAAGCGCTCGGCATAGCAATCAATCGCGCGCTTTACCGGCCAACGGAAACTCATGCGAACGGGAATGACGTTTCCCTTCTCGTCGGTAAGCTCAGCGATGGTTTCTTTGATTGAGTAGCTACCGGCGGATTTTACTGACTTGACGGTGTACGTCCCGTACAGGGTAAACGGCACCATGATGCGATGGGAAAAAGCTCCCTCAGGCACGGTTCCGAGCGTGTCGCCGCGCGCAACCTGCGCGCCTACCTGGGCAACCGGCGTAAAATCCCATTTTCTCTCGCCGGGCAGCGGGTCGAGATAAATACCGCGCTCGAGAAAGTAGCCAGCCTTTTCGGCTAGGTCGGGAAGAGGGTTCTGCAAGCCGTCATACACTTGACCAAGCAAGCCCGGTCCCAACTCCACCGCGAGCATGTCGCCGGTAAATTCCACCACGTCTCCGACGGAAATTCCCTTCGTGATCTCGAAAACCTGGAGCTGGGCGATGTCGCCGCGAATGCGGATGACCTCGCTTTTCAATTTTTTCTCACCGACTTTTGCGTAGCCGACTTCGTTCAGGGCAACGATACCGTCGAATTTTACGCCGATCATGTTGCCGTTGACCGAGATAACCGTTCCTTTAGTATCCGTCATGATTTTTCTCCAAGAATCCCGTTATAAATTGAGGTATATGATTCGCGCCCCGCCTCAACAGAAAATCTGTTATTTCTTTCGCGAAGGAGCAACGTCAGCGCATAGGCGAACACAGCGTCGGAATCGAAACTATGCGTGCCTTTTAAATCATCCACAAAAGCGATACGAGCTCGGTCGAGGAGCCGTTCAGCCTCGAGCGGATTATCGAGCGCGATGGCGGACGCCGCGATTTGGCGCGTCTCGGGCATAGCGGTCACCAACTCATCCTCTTCCGCGGTAATGTCGATGTCCCGGCCAAGGCGCGCGGCGCGCGCGCGCTCCAGGGCAAAGCGAATGGCTCGCTCATGCGCGTACCAAGAATCAATGAACGAACAGCCGGTTTTACCCGTACCGCGCGTCGGTTCTAGTGAAAGATCCTCGATAATAGCGCGATCGCTCGGCGTTAGGTGCCGAAGCGCAATATCCTTAAACTGAGCGTACGTCAGAGAAATTTGCCCATTTTGGGGGATTCCGGGAAGTTGCGCCATTAGGTAGTAGTAACTACTCACCTCGTCAGAGCTCCTTCGCGGCCGCTTTGAGGATTTCCGCTGTCTTCGGGTTAAGATAGGCCGAGAAAAGCTCCGCGACGGCCTCTGCGGAAAAATCGTAATAGGACGATCCATCTTTCGCGCCGATGTGGAAGCCTCCCGTAAGCGATGAACTCGTCTTAATTTCGACGCCTTTAGAAATTTCCGACTTAAGGGCGGCAAGAAGCGCCTTTTCCAATACGTCGGCCTCTTTGCTCGAAATGATGACTGAAAGGTCGTCGGAAGATCCCTGCGAGACCCACGACTTCACGACGACGGGAATTAATTCCTTAAGGACTCCGGAATCGTAGGTTTTCGCCGTTTCGGCTTTGATTAAAGCGTCAAGTTGGGCACCAATGCCGTCTCGAAAGGCAAGAAGCAGGTTACGTCCGGCTTGCTCTATCGCCGACACGGCGGCCTTTTCTGAGCGGGAAGCCTCGGCTTTTGCCGTCGTAACGATCGACTCAGCCTCGGTTCGAGCATTCGCGAGAATGCCGGCCGCTTTCGCCTCGGCCGCCTTGATGATATCGGCGGCTTTCGCCTCTCCACTCTCGACACCGTCTTTTTTTATCCTGTCTACGAGTTCCTGCAATTGAACTTCCATACAAATCACCTCTCGTGTTTCTTAAAGTATGCGTTATTCGAAATCAAAATGCCAAATAGTTTGCTGACGATAATGATCGCCGGGAAGGAGAATTGAGTCGGGAAATTCCGGGCGATTCGGCGAATCGGGGAAATGTTGGGTCTCTAGGCAAAACCCTGCGTTTTTTCCATAAGACTCGCCGTTTTTCCCGATCTCGCCCGCGAGAAAATTCCCGGTATAAAACTGCACGCCCGGTTGCGTTGAATACACCGTGAGCGTTCTTCCCGAAGAGGGGTCGAAAACGCCGGCGACAGGATTCGGTCCCGCGCCCGCGCGATTAATTTCCCAGTTATGGTCGAATCCGCCGGGAATCCCGTCAATATCCTTACCGATCGCCTTGGGACTCCGAAAGTCGAAGGGCGTTCCAGCCACGTCCAGGATTTCTCCCGACGGGATCGCATGAGCGTCGACCGGCACGTATCGATCGCAAAAGAGCTGAACTTGATGGTCGAGAACGTTACCCGAGTCATGTCCGGCGAGGTTAAAATACGTGTGGTTCGTTAAATTGACCGGAGTTGGCGCGTCGGTCTTCGCGTTATATCTGATGATTATATCGTTTTCGGCCGTAAGACTGTACGAAATTTTCATATCCAAATTTCCGGGGAATCCCTGCTCGCCGTCCTTGCTCGTTCGGCGAAACAATACGCCCGACTCGCGCGTATTGCTGAACGACTCCGCGTTCCATATCATTTTATGATAACCGGGTTTTCCGCCATGCAGGCAGGTGGTGTTCTCGTTCTTTGTCAATTCATACCGATTCCCCGTCAAGGAAAAAGAAGCATTTGAGATGCGGTTCGCGTAACGACCGACGAGAGCGCCGAAAAAAGGACCATTGCGGATATAGCCGTCGAGAGTCGAATACCCCAAGGCTATATCGTCTTTTTTCCCTTTTTGGGACGGAACCACGATACTGGTGATGATACATCCGTAATTAGTGACGGAAAACGACATATTACCGTTAGAAACGGTGAAAAGAAGCGCTTTCTTACCGTTAGAGAGCACTCCGAATGTTTTTTCCTTGATTTTCATTTCAGAACTCCTCTTAGTATGCACGTATACATAGTATAAGACTCTCCGCGCGTTTGCAAGCGAGATGTTGTTTTTTCATCGTTTTTGGAGGTATAGTACCGCGAAGGAGTTTTTGCGATGAGCGGATTTTATGATCGTCTCGGCGATATTTTGCGCGATCGGCTCAATTCCGACGAAGATCCTTTTGCCGAGTCCTCTTTATTTGAGGGAAAACCGCGCTCCGCAGGTAACTCACAAACGAGAGCTGGGCAAAATCGGCGCAGGGACGCCGAACAGAGCGAAAAATCAGAGACCGTCGCGGTACCGCGCGATTTAATCCCGCACTTTCAAAACTTAGGCATGCGTCCCGGCTCCCCGGAAGACGAATGCAAAAAAGCGTGGAAGCGTCTTTTGCTCCGCCATCACCCTGATACGAACGCGGGAAACGAGGCGTCTCAGGCGAAAGCCTCGGCGCTTTGCGCCGGATATACCGAATCCTATCGCGCGATATGCCGCTGGTATTCCGGGCGGGAACGACCGTAACCTTCGTTACTCCGCGTCGTCGGACTGTTCGACTTCGTCGCCGCGAGAATCGATCCCGTACTCCCCGAGTTTGCGGTGCAGGGTTTTCCTGCCGATCGCGAGCGTTTCCGCCGTTTTGGTTTTGTTGCCGTTTTGGGCGGAAAGGGTCTGCAATATGACCTGCTTTTCCGCCTCCGCCATCGTCGCCCCAACGGGAATATGAATCGACGGGATCTCGTCGCCCGAGCGTATGGAGGGCGGCAGGTCATCCAAGGCAATAATCGGCCCGCTCGTCATGACGACGGCGCTTTCGAGACAATTTCTCAGTTGGCGGATATTGCCCGGCCAGTCGTAGGCGTAGAGCGCGGAACGCGCCTTAGCGTCGATGCCGTCGATTTTTTTCCCGTTCTCCTCCGCGAACTCCCGTATGAAAGCCGCCATGAGCAGGGGGATATCGTCCTTGCGCTCGCGAAGCGGCGGCACGTGGATGCGTACGACGTTAAGCCGATAGTAGAGGTCCTCGCGGAATTTTCCCTCCGCGACCTCTTTGTCCAAATCGCGGTTCGTCGCGGTGATGCAGCGCACGTCGACCTCGATGGTTTCCTCGCCGCCGACGCGCTCGAATTTCTTTTCCTGCAAAACGCGCAAAAGCTTAATCTGAACCTGCTGGTCGATTTCCCCGATTTCGTCGAGGAAAATCGACCCGTCGTTCGCGAGCTCAAACCGGCCGCGCTTACGCGCGACCGCGCCCGTGAACGAGCCTTTCTCGTGGCCGAATAATTCGCTCTCGAGAAGGGTCTCGGCGAGTGCCGCGCAGTGGACCTTGACGAAAGCGGCGTCTTTCCTCGGGGAAAGGTTATGCAGGGCGTTCGCGATTAGCTCTTTGCCGACGCCGCTTTCGCCCGTGATGAGGACGGAAGCCTTCGTCGGAGCGACGCGCTTAACGACCTCAAAAACCTTGTTCATCGCCGGGCTTTTCCCGATTATGTGCTCGAAGGATTTTTTATTTTCCATCTCGCGCAAAAGCTCGCGGTGCTGGAGCACGAGTTCGCGGTTTTGCAGCGCCCTTTTGACGAGGAGGGAAAGGCGGTCGAGGTTGAGCGGCTTCGTCAGGAAATCGTACGCGCCCGAGCGCATGGCCGCGACGGCGTTTTCCACCGTACCGTGGCCGGTAAGCACGATGACGGGAATTCCCGGCGTCTCGGTCGTGACGCGGCGAAGGACTTCCTCTCCCGAGACGCCCGGCATGCGTAGGTCCGTGATGACGAGGTCGATCTCGCCGTGCAGGGCGATATCCAGCCCCTCAGAGCCGTCGGCGGCGAGGACGACGTCGTAGCCGTCCATCTCGAGCGCCGCCGCCAAACCCGTTCGTATGTTTTTCTCGTCGTCGATGACGAGAATCGTGAATTTCATTGACATCGGTTATCCTTACATTCGATGAGGCGTTGCGCCTTGCGCAATATGGGCAAGGTGATGGTAAAGCACGTTCCCTTATTGAGTTCCGATTGCACGCGGATATCGCCGCCGTGTTCTTTCACGACTTTATAGGCCATGGTTAGGCCGAGTCCGGTACCGTCGACCTTCGTGGTAAAATACGGCTCGAATATTTTTTGAAGGACGTCCTGCGGGATGCCCGATCCGGTATCCTCGATCTTCATGTAGACGGAGTCCTCCGACGCCCAGGTTTTCGCGCGGATTTCGCCGCCTTGCTTCATCGCCGCCATGGAGTTTTTCACGAGGTTCACCAACATCTGGCGGATAAACCGCTCGTCGCCCTTTATGAGCGGGAGCGGTTCCGCCAAGTCGAGCACGAGCGAAATATTCGCCTGGGATAGTTCCGCGCCGAAAAAATCGGCGACGTCACGCACGACGTCATTGACCGAGAGCGGGGAAAATTCAAATTTAAGCGGCCTCACGGCGAAAAGGAAATCCACGACGATTTTATTCAGCCGCTCTATTTCCTCGTTGACGACGTCGAGGTACTGGTCGACCTGCGGCTTTCGCTCGGTTTCGCACTGGGAAAGCGCCTTGCGGATCAGCTGAACGTAAATGCTCATCGAGCCGAGCGGGTTTTTTATCTCGTGGGCGACGGTAGCCGCCAAGTTCGTAAGGCTCGCGAGGCTTTCAAGGCGGCGATTTTTCATCTCCTCGGTTTTCCGGTCGGTCACGTCCTCAACGGTGATGATCGTACCGCGGACGCGCTTGCTCCGCACGAGCGGAACGATTCCGATGCTCAAGAAGCGCGTGCCGGATAGCTCGTCGAGAAAAAAACTCTGGGCTTGAACCGTTTCCTCGCGCTCGATGCTGTCGCGCACGAATGATGAAAGGTCGGGATCCAAAATGCACGACCAAACGGGCTTTTCCTGCAAATCGTGGAATTCCATCGGCAGGATGCGAATCGCCGCCTTATTCGTCTGCAGGATGAAATGGGAGGAATCGCAGACGATGACGCCGGTGCCGATCGAGTCGAGCACCGCGTCAAGCGTTTCGTATTCTTCCGTGACGAGCGAAAGAAGGTTCTGTACCTGCTCGGGATTCATGCGCGAGGTTTTCTGCAGCGCGCGTTTGATGAATTCCCTCATAGGGTCTCTTTCATGGAAACGAACAGCGACTCAAGCGCCGATTGAGGGCTTAAATTGTACGTATCCACGGACTCGACCGCCTTTCGCATCAAGGACGTCCAGCGATAGTATACCTCACCTTCCCGCGCGTCGACTTGCGGGTTCCTCAGGGCCGCGCGAACCAACGACTCGAGTCGCGCGATGAATAGCCGGTATACGATGGCCGGACGGCACTTATTGACGCCCGAAAGAATTTCTGCGATCGACGGATTCCCGTCGCTCGGCCCTATCCCGTCCCGAAGCGCGCAAACAGGCTTTCGCCCCTCGTCGATCGCCGCCACGAGAACGGCCGACATAAACGCTTTCGCGGCGTCGGTGATAGCTTCCGGCGACACGGGAAGGAATCGCTGAAAATAGGCGGACACGCCCTCGCCCGCTTTAGGCAGGTCGCGAAACACGCGCGTTATTACCTCGACCTGGGATTCCGCGTCGCGGTCGACGAAGGCGTACGTGCGAACCCGTGACAGGATGGTGGGCATGATGGCGCTTCGCCGCGCCGTCGTGAGGATAAAAACCGCGCTCGGCGGCGGCTCCTCAAGGACCTTAAGGAAGGCGTTCCTCGCGGAATCCTGCATGCGGTCGGCGTTCTCCACGATGATCGTCTTCATTTTCCCCGTCGGGCTCAATCGAGACCAGGACGAGGCGGCGCGTACGTGCTGAACCGGGATGCTATCATAGAGAAAATCGTCCTCGAGTTTCGACGCGAGATCCACCACGGAATCGATGAGCTTCCGCGCGGCAGCCTGGTCGTCGGGCAGCGGACGGGACGGAGACAGCTCCTCCAAACGCTCGTCGAGTTCCGCGAGCGTCGGAATCGCGCGGGCAAAGCGCGAATCCGACAAATCCTGCACGGACGGGTTAAAGCGAAGCGAAAGTTTCCTGACCGACCTTAAAAAAAGATAGCGGGTCGCCGCCGAGTCTTTTCGCAACAGCGTCTCCGCGGCCGCGCGAATCTCAAGAGCGCAATCGCGGGATCCCATAATCAATAGGTCGGGATGAGAAAGCTCGCGATGGCGAGCGCAGGAAGGGCAACCGCATGACCAAGCGGCGTTCCCCTCCTCGCAGGAAAGCGAACGGGCCAGCTCTAAGGCCGCGGTGAGTTTACCCGAGGAGACCCCTCCCGAAAAAAGTATCGAGGGCGGAAGCCGGCCAGAGGATAAATCCTCGGAAAGCAGGTTTGACGCGGGCTGCGCAATTAAATTTTCAAACACCGATGGCGTCTCCTCCAATCGCTATTTCGCGAAAAAACCCCGAACCGTGGCGGGCCAGGCCTCGAAAAGAGGGGCGAGAACGCGATATGACCAAGATACTTCATAGAGAGGGCGAGCGTCAAAAAAACGCTGCCAGCGCAACGCTATCAGCGCGAGCGCGATGACGACGAACGCCTCGAAAACACCCAGAAACAGGCCGAGCGCCCGATCCAGGGACCCCAGGGAGGCGCCTTCGACTAAGGCGCCGACGAGTCGCTGAACCAGCTTAACGGCGACGTACGTCACGAGGAACAAGGCTAAAAAGGAAGCGATGCCGCTAAACGCGTCCGAGCCGAGGATTTCGGATACCGGGGACGAGAGACGACGATAAAAAAGGATGCCTGCGGTTACTCCCAGCAGCACCGCGGCCTTCGAGAAAAACTCCCCGATGAAACCGATGTAAGCGCCGCGGGCCGCCAGTATCACGAGAACGAAACAGGCGAAAATGTCGAAGGGCGCGACCGTCATCCAATTCTCCCGGACGAGAGCGAAAATTTCGCGGCGAGTAAGTCCGCTATTTTCGCGGCGGGCCGTCCGCTCCCGAGCGTCGCCGATCGAGCGGCCATTGCGCTGCGCGCCTCGTCGTCAGAGAGGAGTCGGGCGACGGCGTCTGAAATGGGCTTCGCGCTCGCGTCCGCGCCGACGAAAACCATAGCGGCGCCTGCCCGCTCGAAATAGCGAGCGTTTTCGACTTGATCGCCGCGGGAACTGCCCTTTTCGAGCGGTATTAAGATCATCGGCTTCCCCGCCGCGGCGCATTCCCACACGGTGTTCGCGCCCGATCGGGCGATAACTATCGTCGCGGCGGCGAGCACGTCCGCCATTTCCCCGCGAATGAACGCGTAAGGTTTGTAGCGAGTCCGCGCTGGCTCGCCCACGGGACGGATCGCCTGATCTTCGTTTTGCGCGCCGGTTTGATGCACGACGACGCACGAGGCGCACAGGGAATCGATGCCTTCGGCGACGATGGCGTTTACCTGACGCGCGCCGAGGCTTCCCCCAAGAACGAGCACGATGGGAAGGTCAGATTTCGCGCACTCAAGAAAGGCCCGGCCCCTCTCGGCGTCGCCCGAGTAAAACGCGGGACGAACGGGATTTCCCGTCACCGTTACCTTCGGTCTATATTTTTTTGGAAACATTTGCGCCGTCTCTTCGCAAGTGACGAAAATCTCGTCGGCGAATCGGGCGTTAATCCTCGTCGCGAGGCCGGGGGAAAGATCGCATTCGTGCGTGACGAGAGGTATGCCCAAGATGCGGGCGGCGACGCACGGCGGAACGCTCACGAAACCGCCCTTAGAGAACACGAGCCGAGGACGCAATCGCAACAAAATGAAAAACGCCTCGGCGAAACCGAGAAAGACCCGAAAGGCGTCGGCGAAATTTTTCCAGTCGAAATATCGCCGCAACTTGCCGGAGCTCACGCCAAAAAATTTTACGCCGTGGCCCTCGACCAAACTCCGGTCGATGCCGCGCGAAGAACCGATCCAAACGATATCCGCGTCGACGCGCCCGCGCAACTCATCGATAACGGCTAAACCCGGGAATATGTGCCCGCCGGTACCGCCCCCGGTAAAAACGATCCTGTCCATTATTGGGTTCAGTGTATCACGCAGGCCCCGTATTGAAAAGCTCCATGAGTTTTTGGTTTTTGAATAACTGAGCGTAGCCGAGCGCGGACATGCCGAGATTATCCTTGATGGCGGGGTCGGCGCCCCTTCGAATGAGAAGGGCGCAAATCTCGACGGCACCCCGCCCCGCGCCGAGGACTAACGCGGTTTGACCGTCCTTGCTTCGCTGGTTCACGTTGGCGTTATGGTCCAAGAGCAACGACGCCATCTCGTCGTCGCCCGCCTGCACGGCGTCCATGAGCGGAGTATAGCCTCGATCGTCGGATACGCAATCGATGTCCGCGCCAGTCGAGAGCAAAAGAAGGGTACAAACGCGAGAATGCGCGCGAACGGCGTGAGAAAGCGCGGGGATGCCCCTCAAGTCCTTAAAATCCGGGTCGTAACCCGCCTCAAGAAACAGGCGAACCGATTCAGGGTCGTCCGCCTGAAGGACGGAGACGAAATTTTCGTCGAAGAACGAGATCCCCTGATCGAGCAACGCGCGCCGCGCCATCGCCTTTCTCTCCGAGGAGGCGAATCTCTCTTTTTCGGCCACGAAAAAACCCTCAAAGGACTCCGGTCGTAATTTTACCCCGAGGTGGCGGACGTTCTCCGGCAAGTCGAAGTTCCCGTCGGTCTCGAGAACGATCACGGAAATTCCCTTGCCTAGGCAATAGCCCGCGAAAAAAATAAAAGTGGAAAGATCCGTCATATCGGAGGAAAACACGAAAAGAAAATGAGAGACCGATTCCATGATCGCGAGCGGGTTTTTCGTACGTTTATGATCCCAAAGGATATCAATGTCTTGATACGCGACGGGAACCGAATGGGCGGCGATAATGCTTCCGATCGCCAACGCGGTTTTTTTGTCCTGAGCCGTATGAAAAATAGCGATCTTCAATTACGGTACCTCGACTTTGCAGAACGTTTTTAACGATACAAAAAAATAAAGGCTGTCTCCCATTCTATGGAAACAGCCTTACTTTGTGCCGTCGGACAGAATTGAACTGTCGACACATGGATTTTCAGTCCATTGCTCTACCAACTGAGCTACAACGGCGCGATGTGGGTATATATATACCGCGCATGGAAAAAAAAGTCAATTCCCTCGCACGAGAATTACGCCGATTTGCTCCTCGCCGCCAAAAGCGTTACACTGGCCTCAGGAGGTACCTAGATATGCTTAAAAAAATTCTTCCCATCGCACTCCTGACTTTCGCGTGCCTGCAAGCAAACGCACAAACGGCGGCGTTCACGAACTCGCTTGCAAGCTTCATGAGCGACATCAACGCTTCCGCGCCTGACGCCGCGATCGTTGGTACGTCATGGTCGGATGCGTACATCGGAAAATTAGTCGGGATACCGCCCCATTTCGGAGTCGGCGTTTCTACGGGAGTAACTCGATTCGACGCAAGCGGGCTGTCGGACGCGATAAAGGAAACCGGCAGCACGGCTCCTTCATCCGATTTAGTATTGCCGACGTTCGCCGTCGAGGCGAGGATTGGGGGTTTTATCCTTCCCTTCGACATGGGCATCAGGTTCGCGCTTTTGCCGGAGAATCTCGTCTCCGCAATCGTGCGGGACGTGTCGGTTTCGTATCTCAATTTCGGCGTCGATGCGCGCTACGCCATAGTCGAGGAAAAACTCGCGAAGCCCGACATTAGCATTGGTTTGGGATATTACCACATGGAGGGAAGCGTCGGATACTCGTTCAAGGCTTCGGAATTGGCGAATGTCAGCGTACCCAGCGGCTACGACTCGACGGAAGACCTCGACTTAAATTTCGCCACGAACGTCTTTGACGTAAAGGCTCAAGTCTCGAAAAATTTCCTCGTATTCACGCCGTACGCCGGAGCGGGTCTATACTACGCACGCTCAAGCGCGGACTATCGACTCGCTTCCGTAAAGGATAGCGCGAGCGATAGCGAAATCGGCCTTCGTTGTTACGGGGGAACTTCGATAAACTTATTCGCTTTCAGGACCGATATCGGCGCGATGTATAATTTCCTGAGCGAAAACTGGGGACTGAACGTGGGAATGCGGCTACAATTCTAAATAGGGATTGGAACTTAAAGGAACGAGGGCACGACGAGCCTAAAGGGCAAATCCCCGCCGCTCGTCGGCGCGCTCACGCCGTAATACCCTTGCTCGAATTTTCCGTTAAATGAGAGGGCGGCGATCGGGATTTCCTTGAGGCACACGAGATCTTCGCAGGCGATCACGCGGGCGCCGATATCCCGGGAAATTTGCAGAAGCTGGGCGCCATTAGCCCCGGCGGTCACAGAGGAAACCTGAAAATCAGGGATTCCGCATAACGAGCGATCTCGCTCAAACAGCAAGAATTGCACGGAGAGCCCGGAAAGGCGCTTATCGGCTCCGCGCGCGCGGGGATTCGGCACGACCGCGTCGCATTCGGTCAGAAGCGCGCGATATTCAAGCAATAGCGAAACTAAAATATTCCGAGATTCGTTTACCGATTTAAAGGCGCCGCTTAAGGGAATTTCGGACGCCTCTAGGCTCCTCACCGACTGAGTCGAGACCCACTCCTCGGCTGCGGCGCCCTGAGTCTGCTCGATGATCGCCTGAGGCACGATTTTTTTCATGATATCGGAAAAAACGCGCGGGGAAGCGGACGACGAGCAGAGAACCGAAAGATAATGGACCGAGCCGTCGGTACGAATCAGCGCGTCTATTACCACGGCCCGAGCCTCGACGAAACCGAGAAGCATGCGCATACGAAGGACGCCCGACTTCTCGCTCTGAAACGAGGGTCGCTCCGCGTAGAGCCGGACGCGATACAAATACTCACCCCGGACGAGGGCGCCTTTCAAGGCGAGGAAATTATCGTGCGTGTATCTTTTTTCCGTCGATACCATCGATTCTAGTATCGACATTCCCGCTAGAGACTTGAACCGTTCATATTCAAAATTAATTCGACTTCGCCGAGCGGCACCGAGAGCGTCGAGGAAATCATCTCGGCGGTGAATCCTTTGCGGGACAGGTCTACGACCCGTTCCTGAACGGGCACGAAAGGCTCTATTTGGCGGTCGCCACGCGCGAGGATTGGTTTCGTATAAATTCGGACGGGTTCCGCGGGCGAGGCTTGCTGTCTTTTAGGCTGTGTCTCGGGAACGGTAGGCGGTCGATCAGCGATAGCCGCGAGAATTTGAGAGGCCTCGTCGCGACGGCGCGTTTCTTTCGACGCGAGGATGATTCGTTTATCGGCCTCGTCAATCAGGGACCGAAGGTTCTTGACGCGGCTTTCCAGGATGGCGACGTCGCGGTCCGCCTCACGGCCGAGATCCGCGATTAAACGATCCATCTCGGCGCGCAATTCGGAGAGGATTCTCCGTTGGGAAAACCGCGCGCGTAAAACGAGGAAAAAAACGAGCATCGCGAGGAAGTTTACGACGGTGAAAACGATGTAATATGCCATTCTGTCGCGGATCCTAACCGGTTATGTCAACATGGGCGCCCAAGCCCGGGTCGCGAATCACCTCTTTTTCCGGAGGCGACTGATTCTCCTCGTCGCGCTTTTCACGCTGGTGAGACTGACGCGATCCGCTATCGGCGGGTTCTTGCTTTTCATGAACGGCACCCGCCCCTTCCTCGCCGGCTTCGGGCGTCTGCACTGTTTTAAGGCGATCCTCTGCGGAGGTTTTATTCGCCTGCATTTCCGCCTCGCGGATGGACTGAGCGGCGACCTGTTGCTGAACTTGGGTTTTCCCCACTTTATCCAGCTGCGTATACAGCGTTTGAAGGTCAATCGGCTGTATAGCCATTCGGTACCTTCTTCATGTCTTCGTCCGGCCCTTGGTATTTACCATATCGCACGAGACCATTTTCAAGGTAGAACGTGGTAGCCTTGCAATCTGTCCGCACTTCTTCGGTCACGTCGCGAATGACGACGCGAACGCCGGCGAAAACCTTAACGGAGGCGGACACTTTCCCTTTATTCTTGAGCGTATTGAGGTAATCCTGGATTTGCTTAACCTCGATCTCCATCTCCTCAATCTCGGTTTGCAGAATATATTGCCGCTCGCCGAATTTCTTCAGGGCCAGCTCTTTTTCCTCGGAGAAGTCCTTTTTCTGCTTCTTTTGCGCCATCAGGGTATTAAAGTTCAGCTGAACTTCCTCAAGTTCCTTTTGGGCGGACAGGAGGTTCGCGGAGACTGCGTCGAAGCGATCCTTGCTGCGAGGATCGAAACCGACGTTGATGACCGTTTCGCTGGCGCCGCCGAAACTTCCCAATGTTTTGGCGTGGACTTCTTCAGCGGCGGTGAGCGTACCGCCGATAATCGCGGCGCGCTTTCCTTGGCACAGGATTTTCTTGTTCGCGCTTACGGTAGAATTGATGATACCGTCGGAAACGATGACGAATTCACCGGCCTCGACGCGGGTGTTCTCGATGAATTTCGACCAAATCGATTTGCCCGAGCGGACGAAGCCCTCGCCTTTTCCGGCTATACCCTGACCGACGACGATGTCGCCTTCCGCGTCGAGCTCGGACTTGCCGACAGTACCCTTTACCTCGATGTTGCCGGAAGCCTTTACCGAGAAACCATCCTCGACGTTGCCGCTGACGAAAACGGTTCCCAGGAACATGATATTGCCGGTCTTCAGCGACACGTCGCCCTCGATGTTAAGCACCGGCTCCACGTTAATTTTATTGTTGATAATCAGCACTTGGCCGTTCGTCTCGGCGACTATCGTAACCCCGTCATCGGCAAGCTTGGTGTTTTTTCCGAGCGGAAGCGGGATATCCCGGCCGTTTTTCGCCTCGAGATATTTCCCCGTCACCGTTTTACCGCCCTTCCCCCGCTCCGCCAATATTTTCTGCGCGAGCGGCTGTCCCTCGACGACGTTCTGGATTAAGTTCAATTCCTTAAAATCGACTTTTCCCGACGCGGTTTCCTTAAGACGAATCTTTGAACGATCGGTCTCGAAGTTATAGAGAATTTTGGCGTCCGCGCCGTCCTGGGGCTTAATTCCCTCGGCGACGAGGTAGTTTTGCTTATAGACGGGATGGTCCTGAAATTCGCGCGCGCGATCCTCGCTGATGCCGGCCGATACGCGGTTATTCTTGAGGAAAGCGACTATCATATCGGAGGAAATATCGGCTCCCCCCGGACCGGGAGGAGAAACGTAGAGATACGCCTTCATTTCCTGATCGGTGATATCGACGGACATCATCGCGTCGTTTGAGGGATTATGCTTATACATGCCGACTTTAACGTACTCGCCCTTGCGGGCAGTGACGATGGGACGCACGATCTGCTCGTTGATGGTCGTAATGCCGCGTTCGCGAAGCTTTTCCACGGCATCGTCCACCGTGGCCTGAGAACCGTCGCCGATCGGCGGGGTAATTTTCAAATACACGCCGTCGACCGCGCAGAAAACGAGGGCTTCCCCATTTCGGTCCTCGGGTAATTGCGCTTCCTCGAATTCGCCGGCAACCTCATCCTTAGCCTGAGAACCGGAAGCGCCTTTTTTACGTCCTTTTCGCATCTCGTACGCGCGAATCCGCCATTCTTTTTTTTGCAAGGCGAAAAAACTCGACGTTCCGCGCTGGAGGACCTCATAGTCAATCCCGCGAGCCGAGACGCCGAGCTGAATGGCGGCGTCCTGCAACGCGGCCTCGAGGGTAGCGGCGGAAATCTCGACGAAAACGCGCGACTTATCCTCCTCGAGTTGCTGAGCCATGACCTCTCGGATTTTTTCTAGATTGACCAACCGCGGCCTCCCGCTTACACGATTCCCTTGCGGATATTCGTGAGCTTAGCTCGAAGTCGAAGGTTCGCCTTCGTGTGCAATTGCGAAACGCGCGACTCGGTCACGTTCAGGACTTGCCCAATTTCGCGTAGGGTTAAATCCTCATAGTAATATAAAACGAGAACCATTTTTTCTTTTTCGGGGAGCTCATTGATCGCCTCCACGATGACGCGCTTTATTTCCTCTCGCTCGACGATCACGTCGGGATTGAGCGAGGTCGGCGACTCGATGCTGTCGCCGATGGAGATCCGCTCGGAATCGTCGCCCGAATACCACACGTCGTTGAGGCTCATAACGCTCGTACCCGAAATTTTATAGAGTGTTTGCTGAAAGTCGGACTCGCTGACGCCGAGGGAACTGGCGATTTCCGTATCCGAGGCAGTTCGACCTAACTTCGACTCAAGATGCACGATGGCAGTCTCGATCTCGCGGGTTTTTTGCCGGACCGAGCGGGGAACCCAGTCGATCGAGCGAAGCTCGTCGAAAATGGATCCTCGAATGCGCGTGACCGCGTACGTCTTAAATTTGACGTTTTTGTCCGGATCGAATTTATCGATCGCGTCCAAAAGCCCGAACACCCCGAAACCGACGAGATCGTCGAACTCGACGTTGCTCGGCATACCGACCGCGACTTTCCCCGCGACGTACTTTACGAGCGGCGCATACTGCCGAATGAAAAAATCCCGAATTTCGGGGTTTTTATTTTTTTTATATTCATCCCACAATTCTTCTTCGGTTTTTTGCTCCAGAAGCGCGTTCCCCATTTACACACCCTTTTTTCTCTCGGTATCGTTCAATTGTCGCGGGACAAAATAGTCCGAATCGCTTTGGCCATCGTCGCGCTTTCCGCATCGGTTCCGGTTACGTCGGGAGCGACGAAAACGGAGTCCGTCGCCTGAATGGACGACTCGATCGCCTCGGATTCACCGTCTTGCTCTTGATGCCCGCGGGGCATGAAATCCTGCAAGTCCGGCAAAACGTCCAAGCCATCGACGGTCACGGGATCGCGATGGGCGGAAGGCTGCGAGGGTCGAGCGGACCGAACGTCCTCGACGGCTCCGCTATTTTCTCCCGGAGGTACGCCCGCGCGCGAAAGCGGCGACGCGGGTGCGGGCATCCGCTCGTTAGCCGACTCGAGAAAATCGGGAACTAAGTCAGACGATCCATTCGCGAGCGAATCGACGCCGGGCCCGGTCGCGTTTAGGGGATCTCCCACGCTAATGTCGACGACGCTTCCCGTTTTCTCCGCGGCTTGAGGCTCGGATGAGGCCTCTTCGAGCAATTCAGGGACGAACCGAATCAACATGAACCGACCGACCGACGCTAAACCGCCAAATAAAGCGGCCATGCATAACGCCCGAATCAGGACAGTGAGGAAGGTAGCCCCCGAAATAATGCCTATGAGGAAGGATAGCACAAATCCAATCGATGCACCAATAGCAAGAACTTTTGGTTCCAGCATATTTTACGCCCCTCCGCATATCAGATTATGCGAAAAAGGAGCGCTGGTCAAGGTTTTTTTGGATATCTTACTTATATACAGCGCGTATACCGCGCGCGGTTAGTCCCAATTCCGCCCGAATAATTTCCGAACGAATCGACCGATCCCCTCCGTTTCGGGGAATTCCGTCTTTTCGATTCGGGAAACGATGTGCTTTAGGCATACCGACGCCTTGCTTTTGGGGTCGACGACGAAAAAGGGCTTTTGTCGAAGTACGGATTGCGAGACTAACGGATCGTCGTATATAAAGCCGAGATACTCGACTTTAAGGTTCAGGAACTGCGCGGCTATCGAGGTCATGCGATCGGCGACGCGCTTTCCCTCAATGGACGAGCCGACGCGATTGACGATCATTTTTAGGTTTATGTTGAGGTTATCGACCTCGGTCGCGATGATCTTAATTATCCCGTACGCGTCGGTAATGGAGGTTGGCTCGGGCGTGGTAACGACGACGACCTCGTCGGCGGCGGCGACGAAACCGAGCACGTTTTTCGAGACGCCCGCGCTCGTGTCGATGATGATGATATCGGCGTCGGAAAGCGTGTACATCTCGCTGATGAAGGAGTTTCGCTCCTCCTCGTTCATGTTCGCTATTTTCGAGAAGCCGGAGGCGCCGGCGACGAGCCGTATGCCGTAGTCGGTCTCGAGGATTATTTCCGACATTTTTTTCTGCTTGCGGATAACGTGATAGAGGTTATATTGCGGGATGAGGTTCATCATGACGTTTACGTTCGCGAGGCCGAGGTCCGCGTCGATGAGGATTACGCGCTTGCCCATTTGTCCGTACGCGATCGCCATGTTCGTCGCGACGTTCGTTTTGCCGACGCCGCCCTTTCCGGAGGTTATCGTTATGATGCGCGTTTTACGGCTATTGCGTCCGATCGGTTCATGTTTGTCCGACAAAGCCGCGTCGTCTCGGTCTTTCATGAGCGATCGCAATTCCTCAGCCTGATCTTCCATCATTTTCTCCATTCAAACGGTTCTTGCTCGGGCGCGAACCGTTCGTCTATATTGGCGCGATTGACGCGAAATCCCTCGAGATTCGTCAAAAACCGAACGACCGACGCCTTCTCGAAGTCGTTCGGGACTTTCTGCCCCGTGGTTAGGTACGCCAAGGGCTTCTTTTTCTCGTCCAAGACGCTGATGATATTCCCGACATGCGCCGTTTCGTCGAGCTTCGTCATGATAACCGACGTGTAGCCGAATGTCTCGTACTGCTGCATGATCTCGCGCATGTCGCTCGCCTTCGTCGTCGCGCTCATGGCCAGATGTATGTCCGAAATCGTGCCCGCGCTGTCGATAAGCTTGCGCATCTCGGCGATTTTCTCGTAATCCTTCGGGCTTTTACCTATCGTGTCTATGACGATAATATCGACATCGCGGTGCGTATCCATTAATACCTTGAAGTCGGCGGTCTCTTCAACGTAAGAAAACGGCACTTTCATCAATGAGCAGTATTTCTCGATTTGTTCCTTCGCGCCTATTCGATAGTTGTCTATGGAAATGACGAAAACGCTTTGGGGCCCGAGTCGCTTAATGGCGCCGAGCGAGTACGCCGCAGCCATTTTCGCGACGGTTGTCGTCTTTCCGACGCCGGTGGGGCCGACGAGCAGAATAACGCGGGGGTGAGCGACGATTTCGGGTTTCGCGATCGCGATCGATTCCCCGATCCACTCCAGTACCGTGTCTTGGACGGCTTCGTAGCGATCGAGTTCCTGGAGGGAGAATTCGGCCTTGGCGCGCGCGCTGATTCTTTTTATATACCCCGGCGAAAAGTCGTTGAGCTCAAGCAATCCCTCGAGTTTCTCGATCGTGGGGTGCTCCGATTCAGCCCGGTCGGCGGCGCCCGGCGCCTTCTCGATTTTCGCCTCGAGATTTTGAACGGCCTTGAGGATGGCGTCGATGCGTTCGGCTTCGCCGGAAGCCGACGACTTCCCGGTCGCGGTCGAAGGCGAGGCCATGGGTTGACCGGGTTGTTGGCGCACCGACAATTCCTCGATTTTTGGCGCGACGCGCGAGGCGATTTGCGGAGACGTGCGCGCGACCTGTTGGAGAATTTTTCGCTGCTCGTCGGAAAAATATTGCTGGGAGCCGGATGGCTGGTAGCTCAACGGGTCGCGAGAAAGCATAAAATAAAGCTCGATGCCGTCTTTTTCGAAAAAGCCGAGAAAACCGCCGAGCTTAATTTTTTTCTGACGCAAAATTTGGACGTTCGGACCGTAGCGCATGGTGATCTTCGCCATGCACGCGTCGTACGTATCGGCCTGTTCGCTCAGTATATCCATTCAGCCTACCCCGTTTCCTACTCTAGCTTAATTTCGCCGATGGCCTCGGCCTTGATGTCCCCGGCGATTTCCTGCACCGAGAGAACCACTAAATCGCGCATTTCCCGCTCCGTCGAATTTTTGACGAGGATGCGAACTTCCTCGGGACACACTATGATGGGGAGGAAGCCTGCCTGCTGAACGGAGGCAAAAGAACGGGAAACCGCTCGAATCCACGCGCGCTGATCGGCGGGCTCGAGCGCCGCGACCGGGCCGTTCACCGTGTCGATCCGGGATTCCGCGATTTTCTGCACGAGCGACGGCTCGATGGTCAAAACGCGAAGCGTGCGGTTCTCGTCGACGTACTGAAGGCAAATTTGGCGAGCCAAGGCCTGACGGACTTTTTCGACGAGTACGGTCGTGTCTTTCGTTACCGGTCGGTAATCCGCGAGCGTCTCGAGAATCACGACCATGTTGCGGATCGACACTTGCTCGCGCAGGAGACCCTGCATGACTTTCTGGATTTCCCCGAGCGAGCACAGCTTCATGACTTCCTCGACGACGGCCGGATAATCCTTCTTTATCGTGTCGACGATGGCCTGAACTTCCTGGCGCCCGAGGATCTCCGCGGCGTGGCGCTTGATGATCTCGGTCAGATGCGTGGCGATGATCGATGGCGGGTCGACGACGGTATAGCCGACGCGCTCGGCCCGCTCGCGGTTATCCTCGGAAATCCAAACGGCCGGCAAACCGAACGTCGGGTCAGTCGTCTTTTCGCCGGGCAATTCCTCGGTGACGCCGCCGGGGTTAATGCCGAGGTACCAACCCATCCTGATCCTGCCCCGCGCGACTTCGACGCCCTTAATCTTAAAGCAGTATTCGCTCGGCTCAAGCCGCATATTGTCGATGATTCGGATACGCGGCACGACAAGGCCCAAGTCCAAGGCGGACTCGCGCCTGATGCGCGTCACGCGCTCGAGCAATTCGGCGCCCTTATCCTTATCGGATAAGTCCGTAGCCGAGCTCAAGGGACAACGGGTCGAGCGGGACGACCGGGCTCATTTCGGCGGCCTCCGCGCTTCCCTTGTCCTTTTCCTTCTGTTCCGCCTTTTCGAGCGTTTTCTTAAAGCTCGCCGCGTTGCTTTTATGCAGTCGATAGCCGACCCAAATGAGCGCGGCGGCGATCGGTATGAGCACGTACCACGGGAAACCCGGCAAAAAAGCGAGAACGAGAAGCGTGGCGCCGCCGACGTAGTATATTTTTGCGTTTCGGGAAAATTGCGTCGTGATATCCGAGCCGAAGGTACCGTCGGAAACCGAGCGGGTGACGAGGAGTCCCGTGGCGACCGAGACGAAAAGCGCGGGAAGCTGGGAAAGGAGCCCGTCGCCGATCGTGAGCCCCGCGTACGTTTGGATCGCCGTGCCGAAGGGTTCTTGGCGGAACAGCATGCCGAAAATGAGTCCCGCGACGACGTTCACGACGGTGATGAAGATGCCGATTTTCACGTTTCCGGACACGAACTTGCTCGCGCCGTCCATGGCGCCGTAAAAGTCGGACTCCCGCTGGATTTCGGCCTTACGCGCGCGCGCCTCCTCTTCCGTGATGGCGCCCGCGTTATACTCGGCCTCGACGGCCATGTTTTTCGTCGGCATGGCGTCCAAGGTAAATCGGGCGGCGACCTCGGCGACGCGCGTAGATCCCTTCGTGATGACGAAGGCCTGCACGGCTATCAAAATGATGAAGATGACCGCGCCGACGACGAGTCCCTCGCCGCCGGATTTATTTCCCACGACGAAGGTGCTGAACGCCTTTACCATGTGGAGGTTTTGGCCGCGACCGGTGAGAATGATGCGCGTCGACGAGACGTTCAGCCCGAGGCCGAACACGGTGCTTACGAGCAAGACCGTCGGAAAAACGGAAAAGTCAGTGGCCTTTCTGGTATAGAGCACGATGAGCATGACGAGGAGATTGAGCACGAGGTTAAGCGACATGAGAATATCGACGAGAACGGTAGGAAGCGGAATGATGAGCATCATCACGATGACGATGGCGCCGACCGCGACGAAGAGATCTGCCTTATTCTCGAATACCCCTGCTTTCGCCATTCCGTGTTATAGTTCCCTAATTTTTTGAGCTTTTCGCGAATCAAGCGCGTACACTTTCGCGAGGATAACCGCGAGCGCCTGATAATATTCGTCAGGAATCATATCACCGATTTCGACTTCCGCATAGAGCGCCCGGGCGAGCGGGCGGTTCTCGACGATGGGAACGCCGTTATCGCGGGCGATTTGCTTAATGCGCTGGGCGAGCTGATCGGCGCCCTTGGCCGTGAGCATCGGGGCGCGCATCGTTTGCCGGTCCCACTGCATGGCGACGGCGAAGTGCGTCGGGTTCGTGATGATAACGTCGGCCTTGGGCACGTTCACCGCCATGTTTTGGCTCAAGAGTTCCCGCATGCGTTGGCGAAGCCGTCCCTTCACCAGCGGATCCCCTTCCATCTGCTTATACTCTTCCTTAATTTCCTGCTTGGACATCTTCAGGGAATCCATGAATTGACGGCGCTGGAACACGTAATCGGGAATCGAGACCGCGAGGAAAAAAAGCGCCGCGGTCAGGAGAAGTTTAGACGCCATCGACGCGATAAACGACACGGACGGCCAAAGTCCCGCGTTCAGCATGGAAACGAGGCGAGGAAGCTCGCCTTTGACGTTCACGTAGGCGACTATCGCTATGACCGCGACCTTCACGAGCGACTTCGCCAAATTGAACAAACCCTCGGCGGAAAAAAGCGCGCGCGAAAAAAAACGGCCGAAATTCGGCGCGATCTTCGAGAGCTTCGGCTCTATGGGCTTCAGGCTGAAAATAAAGCCGCCGTTCTGCAGAACGTTCGACACGATTCCCGATACCATGGCAACGAGCGTAATCGGCAGCACGAGCGTCAAAAAATAATGGAAAAACGCCTTCACGAGCGTCGGGTCGCTTATATCGGCCGTCGTGCTCCGCGAAAGGAAAAAACGGATCATCTCGGTCAATTGATTGAGCATCCAAGGGGCGAGCGTGATCAGCGCGAGCACCGGCAATAGGAGAACGATGGCGCCGTTGAGTTCCTGACTCTTCGCGACGCGGCCTTCCTCCCGCGCCTTTCGTATCTTGTACTCGGTCGGGTCCTCGGTTCTGCCCTCGTCCTCGGCGGCGAACCATTGAAGGTCGATGAAGGGAAAAGGCTCGAGAACCCTCGGGGGCGGGAGCGTAAAAAAATCGCTCATTTAATTTGCCGTCCCGCCGCGGCGAAGAGCGTCTCGAGCTCGAGAAAACCGTTCCCCATAATCTGCACGAATAAGTTTATCAAAAGCGGCAGCGAAACCATCAATAGGAAGAACGTCACTAAAATGGTGATAGGAAAGCCTTCCGAGAGCAAGTTCATCTGGGGCGCCGCTTTGGACAGGAGGCCCATCGCGACGTTAACGAGAAAGAGCGTCCCTACGACGGGGAGCGCGATGATCATGGCGTTCAGGAAAAGCTCGCTCAACGCCTTGAGGAAAAACGATACGAAGACAGCCTGATTCGTCACGAGGGAAAAGCAGTTGAGCGACTGAAAGCTCCGCAAAACTCCGCCGAGAAAGAGGGTTTGAAAGCCGTTAATCTGCAAAAAAACGAGCATGGCAATAAGGTTCAGGTACTGACCGAGCAGTGGATTCTCGATCTGCGCGAGCGAATCGTACACTTCCGAGGCGCCGAAGCCCATCTGATACGAAAAGAACTGCCCGGCGGAGGTAAACGTGGAAAAAACGATGCTGATGAGAAACCCGGTCATGACGCCGATAATAGCCTCACCGACGACTAACAGGGCGTACTGTAGCGTGAATGGGTCAACGCGCCATCCGGCCGGATACGCGTCGGGAAAAACGAGAAAGGCGATAAAACCCGCGAGGGCGATTTTCGCGACGCGCGGAACCGATTGCATCGAAAGCAAGGGCGTCGTCAGTATGAGGGCGAGAACGCGCGCGGCAACTAAAAAAAAGACGGGCGCCTGCGCGATCATCGAAGAAAAAGTGCTCATGATCGCTAACGGGTAATTTGACCGATCATGGCGAAAAGGCCGATGGTATATTCCCGCAGTTGCGCGAACATCCAACCGCTCAGCAGGGCGAGAACCCCCAATATCGCGAGAATTTTCGGGACGAACGTGAGCGTCTGCTCCTGAATGGAGGTTGTCGCCTGGAAAATAGCGACGACGAGGCCGACGACGAGAGCCGCGCCGAGAATCGGCGCCGACAAAATCAGTATCTCGAAAATGCTTCCCCGAATGAGGGAAACGAGCATCCCTAACGACATTCCCTACCCCCTTTTCGTCAGAGAAATGAGTTAAAAAGCTGTTGCGTCAGCAAATTCCACCCATCGACCAAAATAAACAGAATGAGCTTAAACGGCATCGATATCTGCACGGGCGGAAGCATGATCATACCCATCGACATGAGCACGCTCGCGACGACCATATCGACGATGATGAACGGTATGTACAATAGCACGCCGATCTTAAAGGCAACCGTCAGCTCATGGAGGATGTAGGCGGGTATGAGCACGCGCGAGGGGACGTCGGCGAGCGTCGTCGGCTTCGGCAGCTTCGCCATGGACATAAACGTCGCGATCGACGAGGTATCGTTCGCCATTTGGCGATACATGAAAAGCCTGATCGGCTTTTCCGCCTCCGCGTACGCCGTTTCGATCGTCACCTGGCCGTCGGACAGCGGTTTCCACGCCTTGTCGTAAATCTCGCTCAAGGTCGGCCACATGATGAAAAGGCTCATGAACAGCGCGATGCCGTTGAGCACCTGCGTCGGCGGGACTTGTTGGAGTGAGAGGGCGCGCTTGACGAAATCGAGTACGATGGAAATGCGAAGAAAGCTCGTCGTAAGCAGGAGAATGCTCGGCGCGAGCGAGAGAATCGTAAGAAGAAGAAGGAGCTGGACGGAAAACGCGACTTCCCTATTCGAGGTCGGCTCACGCACGGAAAAATTGATGAACGGAATCGTCGTCGCCTGGCGATTCGCGTTGATAGAGGTTCGCGCGGTCGCGCTCCCTTGAGGAAGGGAATTTTGCGCGGATTGAGCCGCCGCGGGAATGGGAACGAGCAAGGTCAGAAATAGCGCGGCCGCGGCGATGCGGCCTATTCGAGCGCGAAAGAACTTCATACCGCCCCGCCCCGCGAATCGTCGTCGCCCGCGTTCGGCTGTTCGCCCCTGAGCCGCTCGCGCTGAGAGCGGATTAGGTCAACGGCAGAAGGCGAAAACACGCCGTCATTTTCATCTCGGCCCGAGACAGTGCGGCGTTTTTGGGTAGCGGTCTCGTCTTTCCCCGCGCCGAACCCGGGGAGAAAATTCGATAAAACCGACTGAAACGCCCCGCGGGCAACGGGATTGCGCTTATCGGCCTGAAGATTCATCGCGTTCACGAGGTCGGGATCGCTCACTTCCGAAAGGTAGTTGATGTTTTGGTCGGTGACCCCGACTACGATGGCCTTTTCCCCGAGCGTAATGACCTGGATCGATTTGTTTGGGGAAAAATAAATCGCCGCGACCGATTTGAGGTACGGGTCATCGCCGGCGTTAACGCCGGTAGACCGCTTCATGAGGTAGACTACGCCGTAAATCGCGGCGCAAACGATCGCGAGCACCAGTATGACGCGCAAAAGGACCAATACGCTCGAAAGCGGCTTGCGGGAAGACTCGGCATTCGTCGTAGAACCGCCGTCCGCGAGCGTTATCGCCGTTTCATCGGTAGTCGCCGATCCCGCCTGCGCGTCTGCGGATTGCGCGGCGATCGGCAATAGCGCGCAATGGATACAAATTAACCCCGCGGTAATTTTTTTCAAAGAGACATTTTTCATGTAAAAATCCCCCACCCCTAAAGACGACGCTTACATATCGCTCACTCGTTCGACCGGCGACAGAATTTCCGTCACGCGGACGCCGAAATTTTCGTCGATGACGACGACTTCGCCCTTCGCGATAGGTTTATGGTTTACGAGAATGTCGACGGGCTCGCCGGCGAGCTTATCCAGCTCAATGATGGTTCCCTCGCCCATTCCCAATATTTCCTTAATTACTTTTTTCGTGCGGCCGAGCTCTACGGTCATCTCCATGTACACGTCCATGATGAGCCCGATATTGCCCTGCTCGGCGCCCATGGAGCTTAGTTGAAGGTTGGGAAATTGCACCGACTGAACGCTGGGATTCATCCCCATGATCTGCCCTTGCATGGGATTTCCCATGTTCATGCCGCCCATATTCATGCCCTGCATACCCATGTTCATACCGCCTTGCATGGGATTTCCCATGTTCATGCCGCCCATATTCATGCCCTGCATACCCATGTTCATGCCGCCTTGCATGGGATTTCCCATGTTCATGCCGCCCATGCCCATTCCGGCGAGCGGATCGGCGGACTGCATCATGCCGGCCCCCATGGATTGGCTCGGTGACCCCTTATCGGTTGCACCGCCCAACGAGGCGGCGATTTCAGCAGCGATAGAGGAAGACATAATTTCCCAAAGGGAGAAGGCCGCGCCGTCGACGGACACCGGCCACGTAACGACCGCGAAATCGGTCTGGGGAAAGCGAACCATGGCTTTCGGCACGTGAACGCTTTCGGCGGGGTTATTCGCGACGCCCCGTAATCCCGCCTTCTCCAGCGCGGTGAGCTCGATGCCGACGTGCTGGGAAATAGTCTCGCTGATAACGGAAAGCGACATCTCGTCGAGCTCCGCGTTTGGCTCGTTGTTGACGAGGCTCACGATTTTTTGCGCGAATTCGGGGGCGAGTATGAAAAGATGGTCGCCGACCAGGGACGCGCTGAAATCGATGACGCAAGCCGCGACCATTTCCGGTATTTTCCGGAGGAAATTATCGCGCTTGAGCGTCTCTACGGAGGGTTGACCAATGGATATGTCGGCTCCCGTCATGGAGGAGAGATTCGATTTAATGCCGTCAAGATTCGCGGAGAAAAATCCCTGCAATGCCGCGCTTTGCGCGTCGTTCATTTTCGCCGACGGCCCAGCGGCAGGGGCCCCGCCGCCGCCCATATCGACACCCGCAAGCAGGGCGTCGATCTCGTCCTGAGAAATGGAACCGTCACTCATACGCGTCATCTCCTTCTACCGATAGTTCTTCAAAATCCTCTTGCTCGAGATCCGCGACCTTTTTGAGGACCTGCACGGCGACTTTCTTCCCGATGACGCCGGCCTGGCACAGGAATTTCTTTTTGTTTCCGACGCTTAGCGTGAACGGGTCGCCCACGCGAACGTTCGAGAGGCGAACCACGTCGCCGGTGCGCAAATTGAGAACGTCGCGAACCGGTAAGTTTATCGTGCCGATTTCCGCGACCACGTCCATGTCGACGCTTGACAGTTTTTCCTTGAGGACGCCCATGTACTGGGTCGTCGAGCTGCGTCGGACGGAAGAAAACCAAAATTGGCTCGATAGTTTCGAGATGATCGGCTCGATCGTGATGTAGGGAATGCAAAAATTCATCATCCCCTCTTCCTCGCCGACTTTCGTCTCGAGGGTCACGAGAACGACCATTTCCGACGGAGGGACGATCTGCGCGAACTGAGGGTTCGTCTCGATCTGCCCGAGCCGCGGGCGAAGGTCGATAACCTGCGTCCACGCCTCGCGCATATTCGCGAGAATGCGGACGATGATGCCTTCCATGACGGACTGCTCGATATCGGTGAGGTCGCGCTGGACTTTCGTGCCCTGACCCGTGCCGCCGAAAAGTCGATCGATGATCGAAAAAGTGACCGACGGGTCGATTTCGAGTATGGCGTTGCCCTTCAGCGGGTCCATATTGATAACCGCGAGCGTCGTCGGCGTCGGGATCGAGCGGATGAACTCTTCGTAGGTAAGCTGATCGACCGACGCGACGTGCACGTGAGCCATGCTCCGCAACTGGGCGGAAAGCGCCGTCGTCGTCAATCGCGCGAACGTCTCGTGCATGATCGAAACGGTGCGGATTTGCTCTTTCGAGAATTTGTCGGGTCGCTTAAAATCGTAGATCTTGATCTTGCGGGTATCGTTTACCGGGCGAAAATCCTCAGTATCGGTATCGCCCGCGCTGATCGCGGTGAGAAGCTGATCTATTTCATCCTGCGAAAGAACTTCTGTCATCGGCTACCCTTATTGCTGCTCCACGATTTCGTATTTCACGAACCGTACGTCCTTTATTTTGGATTTAGAAAGTATGTTATCGTTGATCGAATTGCGTATCTCGATCTTGATTTTATCCTCGTTGCGGAGTTCCGCGGCGGTCTTATGCTGGAAGAACGATCGCAAGAAATCGGTAAGCTCGACTAAGCGCGCGGTAAGCTCGCTCGGCGTAACCTTATCGTCCATCGTGTAACCGAGCGCGATGTCGGCGACGACGGACGCGGGTATCGAGTCGGAAGTGCGGGTTTGAATCGTGGTGATGGCGGTATACCACTGCAAAACCTCGCGATTAACGGTATATTCCTCGGAAACGGGAACGGAAGACTGATTTTTGCCCTTTCCCTGCATGATGTTAACCGTGACGACAACCACGGTAACGACGAATATTAAGGCGCCTAATACGATGGCCACCCATTTAAGCAGCTGAGGAATAAGCGACGAACCTTTCTTTCCACCGCCTCCGACGTCGGAGTCTCCACCTTCGAGATTGATATCGTCCTGATCACTCATAGCCTTTTTCCTTTTTTAAGCTGAATGATAGCATTAAAAATGCCCTTCGTCCAGGATTATTACGTCCACTCGACGATTGTACGCGCGGCCTTCCGCCGTGTCGTTCGAATAAAAAGGCCGGGTATCGGCGTAACCGGCGACCGAAAACCGCTGTTCATCAGCGCCGAAGTCGGTGAGATAATGCAACACGTTTACCGCCCGGGCCGACGACAATTCCCAGTTACTCGGCCACAGCGACGGGTCGGGCGCCTCGGAGTCGGTATGTCCCTCGATGCGAAAACGGCGGGTACCGAGCTCTTTTTGCGAAAGGAATTGACCGAGACGCAAAAGCGTTTCCCTCGTTTCTTCTATGTTAAGTTCGGCGCTTCCCGGCCGGAAAAAAGCGTCCGACGCGAGGGTGATGACGAGACCGCGCTCGTCGCTCGATATGGTTATGCGGTTTGATTTTACGTCGGGCGCGAAAAGGCTTACCGCTTTCTTGACGGCGTTACCGAGCGACTTACCCTTTTCGGTCGCGGGAAGCGAGTTGACGTTATTGCCGAGATCGGATAGCCGCCCCGCCGCGAGGGATTGTCCGCCGCCGGTAGCGTCGTTCGAGATCGCTGCGGTCATAGCCTGAATTTGGGTAACGTCGGCCTCGGACGGATCGTAGAGCATGACGAAAAAGCACATACACAGCGTGATCATGTCCGCGTAAGTGTTGAGCCATCCCGATGTTGCCGCTTTCGGTTCCCGTTTTTTTCCCATAGTCTGCGCTTATCCTTCGGGGTCAGTCCTTCAAGACGTCGGCTTCGATGAGTTTTCTGTCTTTCGGCGACAGATACGTCATGAGCTTTTGAGCGAGAATGCGCGGGTTATCGCCCGCCTGGATCGACAAAACGCCTTCCAGAACCATTTCCCGCGCCTTCGCCTCGAGGCCGTTTTGATACGAAAGCTTCGTGCTGATCGGCACGAAAAGCCAGTTCTGCATCATCGATCCGTACAGGGTGGTAACGAGCGCGACCGCCATGTTCGGGCCGAGCGAGCTTTTATCGGCGAGGTTTGAAAGCATACCGATAAGTCCCATAACGGTTCCGAGCATTCCGAAACCGGGCGCGAGGGTCGCCCAGGCGTTAACGAGCGAAATCCAGGAATTGTGCCGGCCTTCCATCTGGTTAATCTCGTTTTCCATCAGCGCGCGAATGACTTCGCCGTCGGTGCCGTCGACGACCAGCCGAAGGCCGTTCCGCATGAAATCGTCGTCAAGATCCTGTATTTCTTCCTCAAGCGCGAGGATACCCTCGCGGCGGGCTTTTTCCGAAAAAGATACGAGTTTCTGAACGATTGCGGCCTCGCCGAAATCGAAGGTCTTAAAGACGCGGCCCATAACGGAGAAAATGCCGACCGCGTACGACATCGGGTACGTCAGGTACAAACAAAGATAAGAACCGCCGCCGGTTATGAGAACAGACGGAATATCGATGAGGCCACCGAGAGAACCACCCATGACGGCGGCGAGAATAACGATTCCGAGACCGCCCATCAAGCCGATTAACGACGCAATATCCATAGCGCTTTACTCCTCGTTCTTAAACGCGCCGATTTGGCGGCGGTAATCAACGATCCGCTGTATTATTTCTTCGGGCTTTTCCCGCACGACGACGTGCTTTCCCGACAGCATGACGAGAGTCACGTCCGGATTCGTCTCGATCGCCTCGATTTGGTGAGGGTTAATCCAGTATTGCATGCCGTTCAGTCTCGTAACCGCTATCATGGTTCGCCCTTTCTTTTTGCGCGAACGGGGCGCGCCGAGTCAGCGGCGCCCCGTACGGCGTTAAAAACGCCGCGCATATCTCAAGATACTATCTCATTACCGCTTCAAACTCAACACGGTATCAAGCATCGTGTCCGAAGTCTGAATCGTTTTGGAGCTCGCCTGGAAGCCGCGCTGGGTCACGATGAGGTCGGTGAACTGCTCGGTCAGGTCGACGTTGCTCATTTCCAGCGCGCCGGCGATGAGTTTACCCTTCCCCGCGACGCCGGAGGTGCTGACGTTCGCGATGCCGGAGTTGTTCGACTGGACGTACGTGTTCTCGCCGGCTTTCTCCAAACCGCCTTGGTTGGCGAAACTCGCCATCGCGATCTGGCCGAGCGTGCGGTTCGCGCCGTTCGAGTATACGCCGGTGATGACGCCCGACTGATCGATCTTAAAGTTCTCGAGATAGCCCATCGTGTAGCCGTCCTGCTCGTACGCTTTCGTAGAGCTTTTCTCGGCGAACTGGGTTACGGTGTTCCGTACCGAACCGATTTCGCCTAAGTTGAGGTTAAACGTGTGTCGGGTCGGGGCCCCGTCCGCGCCGGGATTCGCGCCCTGCACGTCGTAGGACGCCTGAAGAACGACGTTGCCGGTCGCGGCGGACGCGTTACCGGCGGTGTCGGTGACGCCGGAAAGACGGCCTAAGTTGTCGAAGCGGACGACGAAGGTATTGCCGGTGCCGTTCGTGGTTCCCATGCCGACGCGCGTGTTCGTCGTCGCGGCGGCGGTCGGATCGACGTTAACCGTCGCGTTCCACTCGTTTTGAGTGCCGGGCACGCGGGCGAACGAGACGTTCAGCGTATGCTCTTCGCCGAAATCGTCGTATACCTTGAACTCGGTCGCCCAAGTCGACTTCAGCACGTCGGCCTGCGATGCCCCCTCGGGGATTTCCGCCATGCGCTTGTCGAGATTACACGCGTAATTTACGTTCGTCGTGGCGCGGGCGGCGATTTTGGCGCCGACCGGGATGACGAGATCCTCGGTTTGGCTTGAGGTATTGAGGATGAGCTGACCGTCCACGTCGCGGGCCTGCCAGCCCTGGACGCGCATGCCGTTCCCGGGATTCACGAGCGTGCCTTGATTGTCGACGCCGAAATTGCCGGCTCGGGTAAAGTACGTCTTCTCGCCGGATTTCATGACGAAAAAACCGTTGCCGGAAATGGCCACGTCGGTCGACACGCCGGTGGTCTGCAGCGAGCCCTGGGTATGGATGGTGTCGATGGACGCCACGTTCATGCCGAGCCCGACTTCCTTCGGGTTCACGCCGCCGAGCTCGTCGGTGGGTTTCGCCGCCCCGGACATCTGCTGAGAAAGCATGTCCTGAAAGTTGACGCGGCCGCGCTTGAAGCCGGTCGTGTTCACGTTCGCGATATTATTGCCCAGAACGTCCATGCGCGTCTGGTGATTTTGCATTCCGGCCACGCCGGAATAAAGAGATCTCATCATAGTGCGTTACCCCCGTTGTCTGCGTATACGGTCTTTACCGACGACCAGTCGTACCACGAGCCGTTCACCGAAACCTGCGGGAATTCGCCGCGAGTCGCGGCCGAGATGGTTCCGGATACGGTCGAATCGCCCGCCTCGACGTCCACTCGCCGACCGACGGCGTTTGACGCGTCGCTGCCGGAAAGCAGCGCGGAGATTTTCGAGAAGCTCGAGTTCATGTTCGTCATTTGCTCGAGGCTCGAGAATTGCGCCATTTGGGCGATGAATTGGGTATCTTCCATCGGCGCGGTCGGGTCCTGATGGCTCAACTGCGCGACGAGAAGCTGGAGAAAATCATCCTTGCCGAGTTCCGTCTTGGGGGTCCTTCCGTTGACCGCAAGTGACTTATTGAGGGTGTCAACCTGTAGCTGAGCGAGCGTCGAGTCCTGTTTGCTCATCGTCGTGTTCAGCGTCGTACCGATGTCCATGCTTTCTCCGTTTTTTTTAAGCGAATACGTTTATCGCGGATTGGGCCGCATAGCCGTATCCGCTTCTTCGAGTATCGGCGGTTCCCGCTTCCAACATTACATCGGGAATCGAGTCGGCGTAAAACGGCGATTTGGCCGCAGCCTGGGCATCGGCGTCTCCGCGGCCGTTACCCGAGCCCGAAGAGTCGGACCAGGAAAGGTCGAATCCCGCGCTCTGGAAACCGCCCTGCACGAAAGCGTCCGAAAGCCCGTCGAGGTTTTCGTTAAACGCCTCGTACGCCTCGCGCGAGGAAACGACGATTTTGCCGGTTATTTTTCGGTCGCCCGAGACCTCAAGGCTGATTTTCACGTTGCCGAGCGTTTCCGGGTGGAGCGTCAGGCGAATAAGGCCTTCGTTATTGTTCTTGAGGATGATCTGTCCCGTCTTCACGAAATCGGCCGCGTTATTCTTGAGCTCCTGCGATAGCATCGACTGGAAGCTCTGGCCGTCCGTTTCTTTTCGCTCGGAAAGGGCTCGCGTCTCCCCGGCGGCGCTTTTACCCGAATCGACGCCGCGAAAGCCAATCGTCATGGCGGCTTGATTGTCGGAGACGAGTTTCGTCGTTTTCGTCATCGGGGACTCGTCGATCGCCGCTTGCGTTTGCTCGGTTCGCTCGTCGCGAACGTGAATCGTCGGCTTACGGTCTTTGCGAGAACTCGCCGCATCGGTTTTAAGGATCTCGCTATCGGCGTCTTTCGCCGAGGCCTTCGGTATGGCAGTCTCGGCCGACGCCAATTCCTTGGGCGCGCGGGCGGTATGGGCCGCGACGATGACGGCGGCGTCCTGCGATGCGTCGAGGGGATTTTCTCCCTTTTTCGCGCGCTCGGTTTCTTTGGCGAGCGCCTTAGGATCGACCGTCTCGGCGGCGCTTTCGTCGGGAACGCGGGCATTCGCGCGGTTTAATCTCGCGACGACGGCCGTTTCGCCCCGTTTTTTTTCGGGTTGCGTCGAGGCGGCGTCTTTCGCGGTCAATGCGTCGGCGTCATGGCCGACTTTCCGCGCGCCACCCTCCGGAAGCGTCCGAGCTTTCAGCGCCTTCGCGTCGGTTTTGGAGTCGGCGAACGATAGTTTTTTCCCGACATCCGGTTTCTCTTTGGCGTCTTCGACGCCGGGGACGACATGAGCGCCCACTGCCCCTCTTTCGGTAGTTTTCGGGATTGGGATTGTTTTCCCGCCCCTTCCTTCCGTGGTACCGGCGATCATTTTTTCAATGATCGCGAGGAATGAAGATCCGTTTCGTGCAGTTTCCGCTCCCGTTTTTCCGCCCGGTTCACGCTGCGTTCCCGTGAGGGAAAGCGGCGAGTGAACGGTGGCGTCAAGCGATTGCATCACAGTGCACCTCCTGATCGATTGCGTAGAGATATTTCTACGGTTCAATGATCGGGAGGTTTGCGAGGCGGTTTGACTTATTTTTTTCGATTACTGGATCGAGACGGGTTTATTCGCCATTTTGCGCTGAATTTCCGCGGCGCGGTCGGCGGGCATAAGGGAGAACCAATAGGAAACGGAGGAGGTTTTTCCGTCGCGGGCGGCGTTCGCCTCCACCTGGCGCAGGATATCGATGACGTCTTGATCGTCCATGGCAAGCAATTCCGCGACGGCGCTTTTCGGCGGCATACTGTTGAGATAAACGGCGATTTGATTAATATTCGTCGTCCGATCGTCGGCTTGTCGGACGTTTTCGGCGAAAGACCGCTCTTTTTCCTCGACCGACGCGAGCCTATCGTCTAGTTCTTGGGCTTTTTGGGTAACCTCTCCCTCTTTGCGGTCAATATCGGACTGTCGCAGATCGAGTTCCTGACTGCGAAGGTCTATCGCCTCCAGGCGCTTGGCGATTCGGTCCGCGTCAAGATCGCCCGGCTCCGCGGGGAGGGTCGTAACGCCGGCGCGCGGTTCTCGGCCCATAAGCCGATATAAGGGCGCGAAATACTGGCGAGACTGCACGATCCCCAAGTAATCGAACCAGAGCAATCCACCTACGGCGAGAAGCAATATCAGGATAAAAAGAACAATGACTCGACCGACCGTTCCGCGACCCGCCACAGAACCTCCCCAGCGCGTTTTTTTTTCGCGCGCGTTTCTTTTCGAATTATTATATCCGCTTACCGCGCCGCGAACAAGGGTATTTTTTATAAGGGAATTTTTCCGCCGACCGAAAACGAGACGAGGGGAACGCCGGCGCGCAGCGGGATCGCGTATTCGGCCTGCCCGTAGAGCAAAACGTTCGTCAAGGCGCCGATAACGACCGAGGCTTCAAAGCGCCCGGTAATAGTCGCGGTATCGAGCCACCGCGCGCGCTCTTCCCCGTTAAGCCCGAAAATTCCCCACCGATAGCCCGTTTCGAGAACAAAGCGGTTCGCGTACACGGGAAAAATGGGTAAACCGCGCTGAATATCGATATGTATCGGCGTAAGGATCGCCGTTCCCCCTATCATGCCGTGCGACATGGCCGAGGCGTAGTCGGTATCGTCGTATTCGGGAAACGCCGGATAATAGCGATTGAGGTCCCACGCATACTCGCGGGCGATAGAGGCGTCGTACACCGTCGCGTTCGGCGCGAATAGCAGCCGATCGGAGACGGCGACGACGACGCCGATCGATAGCGGGATGACGGGAAAATACGCGACCGCTTGTCCCTGCGCGATTCCCGTCATAACGTCGACGGGCCTGACGAGGAATCGATAGCCGTTTGCGGCCACGAAATAACCGGTTTGCGTGACGGGAAAAAACGGCCGGGAGCGGACAACGCGCCTCTTAACCGCCGAAAACGCCAGTTCGCCCCCGCCCCCGACCGAAAGCGCGTCAAACGGCTGTCCGTAAACGAAATCGTCGATCTCCGGCGCGTACGCCCGGGTAAATCCCGTCGCGACCGCGGAGAAACATTTCCAGGATTCGTCCAAATACCAATTATGCGCGATATCAAGGCGACCGGATGTCTCTCGATAGGGAGAAACTATCCCGATGGCTGGCTGTACGGTGTCGGCCCCGGAAAGCTCAATCGAGGCGAGTTCCGATCGGAACACCGTATCGAGAGAGACCGCCGCGAATCGAGCCGCGTTAAAATACGAAGCGCTCGCGGTAACCGACAAGGTTTCCGTCGGGTCCTCGGTAATGTAATTTACTTGCGGGCCGTACACGGTCCTGCCGTCGGAAAGCGGCAAAGAATCGAAAAACGGCAGGAAAACGCCGTCGCGAAACCAACGTAGCGGAAAGTAGCCGCGGGAGCTGTACGGTGCCGCAGGATACGGCTTAGACGCGGGGTTTCCCAAAAACCCGTCAAGGGGCGATGAATCGGCGAAACCCGACGCCGACGTCGCCCCGGCAAATGGCTCATAGCGAAGCTCGTCGTGATCGGAATGAGAGGAAATATAGAACGTCCCGCGTCCGGGTGAATCTATAACGGGATAAAAGGCACCGCCTGAGGCGTTGGCGACTGAAAGATTTACCTCGCCATCGTCGCACCGATAAAAACCCCATCGATAAAGGTCGCCTTTCGTCGCCCAGCCGAACGAAAGCACGCGCCCATTATCCGTTTTCGTCGACTGAAGATAGCGCGCATAGCCAAGATCAATCGGAAACGAGAGAGCGCTCAATTCGCCTGAGTTTTCGTTGACGAGCGCGATATCGCGAGTCGGACCATTCGAGCCGATGAAGGCGATTTGGCGGCCACCCGCGTACGAAGGCGAATAGACGGCGGACCATCGAAGCCCCGGACCCGCCTCGGCGAGCGTCGAAGAGGCGATAGCGGATCGATCTGTCGATGACTGCGGCGCGCGAGAAAACACCACGAGCTCGGAACGCTGGCCGCTCGTCCGTACCGCGCACACGCGATCGTTCGAGCCGGCGAAAGATGCGTCGCGGAAACCGCTATATCGCTCGCCGGTGAACTTTCGCCGCTCGAGGTCGTAGACACGCACGGTTTCGGCGGTGAAGTCGTCGCCGACCGAGTACGACGACACTAACAGCAATGAGCCGTCGTCGGAAAGAGAAAGGCGCGTCACGTTCCCGTCGGAATCGAATAAGGGACCGATATCGCCTTCGTTTGACCGAAAAAATACGCGACCCGCGTTAGCGTCAGACCAGGCAATTCCGAGCGGGCAAGCGGCTAGATTCGCCAGAACGCCCGCCTTAGCCCCGTAAACAGCGGTCCCGGCCTCAACGATATTTTTCGGCAGCTCTACCGAATCGCGAAACGCGCCCCACGCGGTATCGAGCGGCACGCCGTACACTTGGGCGAATCTCGTCCAGGTCCAGCTTAAAAACGGATTAAAGCCGCCGCCTCTACGCCATAATTCGGCGTACTTTGCCATGCCATAGGTTTGTTGCAGCCAGGCGCTAAACGCCCCGCCATAGTAGTACGAAACGCGGCCGGAAGGGTAAACGTCCCGAGCGCCGGCAGATTCTTTAAATGAAAGGAATTTCCCCTCTATTTTCGCCTGTCGAAGCGTGTGGAGCGGAAGCGGGTCGTTGAGACGACCATCGCCGTTGCGGCTCTCGAATGAGACGGTCGCACCCTCCAGAAACGAGAGCGGCATCGTCAACTCGTTCACCGTCAAAAAATCCCCGAAAATATCCGACATAACCCGCCAAAACGGCGTGCGGATATTTAAGGTGACGAGATGCACGAGTTCATGGTAAAACACGCTGAGGATGGGGTCGCGAAAGCCGGAAAGGGCCCCGTCAACCGGGAGAGCGTCGTAGATCACGATGCGGTTATAGGCGTACGGGGTAAAATACGCGTTCAGGTCTTTTTGCCTGGACGTAAGGTAAACGGGAACGCGCTCCCGCATTGAGGTTCCCAAGTCGGCGCACACGGCGTCGGCGAGACCGTCGGCGTACGCCGCGATGAGCGAAGCCGTCTCCGCTGACTCAGGCGGGTAAATAACGTCGAAGTATTCGGTTTTAACGACAGAATTCGCGGCGAACGCGGGCAGCGTCGCGGCGCACAGCAAGAATGCCATTACGTATCTCGATACGCGCTTCACCGCCGCCCCCTCGTGCCGCTTATTTTTGCAGGAACGTAAGCGCCAAGCCGACTTTTCCGGCTCGTCCCGTTCGCCCGATTCGGTGCACGTAATCGTCATACGTCGTCGGCTGCGAATAGTTAATGACGTGGGTTACGTCCGATACGTCGATGCCGCGCGCGGCGACGTCGGTCGCGACGAGTATGGTAATCTCGCCCGATTTGAGCCGGGTAATCGCCCGGGAGCGCTGAGCCTGGCTTTTATTGCCGTGTATGCGGTCAACCTTAAAGCCACGCGCGTCGAGTTCTTTGCAAAGCCGTTCGACAAGGCGCTTCGTATCGTCGAAAATAATCACTTTCGTGCACGAGCCGTCGATCAAAATGTCGTGAAGTTTCTCGATTTTTTCCGTCGGCGTCGAATACCACACGACGTTCTGCGTCACGGTATCAGCCGTAGTTCCCACGCGAGTGGAAACCGTCACCGGGTCATGCGAGAACTTTCCGATAAGAGCCTCGATCTCAGGCTCCATCGTCGCGCTGAAAAAGAGCGATTGGCGGCGAGGATTCGTCTTCGACAAAATCGAGGTAATATCGCGGATAAAGCCCATGTCGAGCATGCGATCGACTTCGTCGAGTACGACGCGGTCGAAACGCGACAGATCGAGCGAGCCCTGGCCGATATGGTCCTTAATGCGGCCGGGAGTGCCGACGACTATGCGGGGCATGGCGCGAAGCGCCTTCAACTGAAGGTTCATGGACGCGCCACCGATGAGCAACGCGATTTTCAAGTTGCATCCTTTCGAAAAAGAAAGCATTTCCTCGACGATTTGCTGGGCAAGCTCGCGGGTCGGAGCCATCACGAGCATTTTTCTGTCCATATGCGTCACGAGATCGTGAATGAGCGGGACAGAAAAAGCGGCGGTTTTTCCCGTTCCCGTGTTCGCGATGCCGACGACGTCTTTTCCCTCTAGGACATACTGAATCGTCTGATCCTGAATGGGAGTTGGGGTTTCGTAACCCTTGGCAAGCAGATTGGCGATAATGCGCTTATGAACCTTGAAATCCTCGAAACGGTTTTCCGGCACGTATTCTTCCAGCGCAACGGGTTTCGCCTCGTGGATAAACCGAGAGGGATCGATGAATTGCTTAACTCGGCCGCCGCGGCCGTTTTTTTGCGGAGAATTGCGAAGATGGGGCTGTACGGGAAGCGCCGAGCGCGTTTTTTTTGCCGGCGACGCGGGGCGCTCGGGTCGGGAAGCGCTCGGAGACCGTTCGGTTCGGGCGCGGGAAGTTGCGTGCGATGAAGCGCGCGCGGACGCTCGGTCGGACGGAGAAAATGATGATTGCATGAATTTCCTTTTCCGTTTTACGGAAGTTGCTGATAAATATAACTATACAATACTATTTTTCGCGGATAACGTCATCAGTATACGAGAACAGCGCAGGGCGTTTTTGCCAATTTGAGACGAAAAAAATGTCAAAATCGATCAGCGCGCCTTAGCGAACGGAGGCGTCCAGCGAGGCGAATGCGGCGTGCATGGAATTGATCGCGTCTTTTTTGCCGTAGGCGATGATCGCCTGCAGGTTTCCGCCCGAAACATACGCGTTCGCCGGCAACGCAATCTCTAAAACGGTTTTGCCATTCGACTCACGAACGATCGATGAAATAAGGATTTTCGTGGCATTCGCGCGATGGCCGTGCCCTTTTCCCGTTTCCTCGCTAATCGTCGTTTTCCCCGCATTGTCGCTCGCGATCACCATGTAGGCGCCATCCATTTTGAGCGATCCGAGGCCAATGGAGACCCAGCCGGTCGTCGGCGCCTCAAGGGCGGCATAGAGCGTCTTCCCATCGGATGAAACGCTCAGCGCGAATGTCATGCCGGATTTATCGTATGAGCGCGCGTACTCCCCGGCGGTAACCGATCCGTCAACGACGGGCACGGCGGTTTGCGCAGACAAGCTGGCGAAAACCGACAAACTCAAAAAACCGACCATAATCGCAAATTTTCGCATCATTTCCCCCGTTTCCGGCCCGAAAGCCGATATTTGACATAAAAACCTATCGAAACGACCATCCAAACAAGCAAAATAGACGTTCCCACGGGATTTCCCGAAAAACTCGATGTCGAAGCCAATACGACATGCGCGACAATTAATCCGCTGGCGATGACGACCACGTTATGAAAACCGCGCAGCGACCGATACGTCACGCCAAAACGCGCGTATACCCACTTTTTAAACGCGGCGAAAGGCGCGACGCGGGACAGAGGCACGTTCGCCATGAGAAAAACCGCGATCACGGTCGCGAGGAGAAAAATACCCCAGGAGAGCCCCCCGAGCTTACCCTGCGCGGTTTCATCGGAAAAGCCGTTCAATTCCTTCAAAAACTTATGCGTCAGCGCGAAAGCGAGTATCGCAAGGGGCGTTATGGCGTGCAGAGACGCTATGAGTCGATGTCCCAGCGCCGAGATGAGCCAGCGAGGGGAACTCGCGAGCAAATATTGATTGCCGACGTACATAAAGGCAAAAACGGCAAAAAGTATCGATAAGCCGTAAGAATCGAGGGGAAAACCCATTGACGCGAGATAAAAATACGCGGGGACGATAGGCAACAGATAAAAAACGAACACGAACGCGATCTTTTTCATACTACGCTCCTTTTAGTTTGAACGCGATTTAATCATAGAACACGCGAAATAGATGCGCAAGGTCGTCGGTCGCATGGCATTCCCATCGTCCCCCGCGCGTGCTATACTCCGCGTCTACATGACTTTTGACTATCAAGCGGAACTTAACCCGGAACAATACGAGGCAGTCTCATCGATCGACGGTCCGGTGCTCATCATCGCGGGAGCCGGCTCGGGCAAAACCCGGGTCATCACGTTCAGGATCTCCTACATGCTCGATAAGGGCATCCCCCAATCGCAAATTCTCGCCCTGACCTTCACGAACAAGGCCGCGCGCGAAATGGCCGATCGGGTCAAGGAATTGACCGGCAAAAAGCTTCAAATGCTCACCGTCAGCACTTTCCACGCCTTCGGGGTACGCGTGCTCAGGGAAGACATCGAGCGGCTCGGCTGGCGCGAAAACTTCAGCATTTACGATGAAGTCGACCGCAATCAGCTTATTAAGGAAACCGGCCGGGAACTTGGATTCACCGCCGAGGCCCTCGACGTCTATAAGATAGCGAATCTTTTCTCCGCCGTGAAAACCGGCATGAAAAGCTGGGGCGACGGGGCGAACGACCAGTACCGCAAGCTGTACGAAGAATATCAGTCGGGGCTCAAGCTCTTCAACGCGGTCGACTTCGACGACCTCATCGTACTGCCGATTAAGCTCTTTCGCGAGCACCCGGAAGTGCTCGCGAAATACCGCGAACGCTATAAGTACGTCATGGTGGACGAGTTCCAGGACACGAGCCTGCAGCAGTACGAGTTCATGCATTTTCTCGCGGACCGGAACGTCTGCGTCGTCGGCGACGACGATCAGTCCATTTATTCCTGGCGCGGCGCGAATTACGAGAATATCAGAACCTTTGAGCGGGATTTTCCCGGGCTGAAGGAAATTAAGCTCGAGCAGAACTATCGGTCGACGGGCACCATTCTCGCGGCCGCGAACGGCGTAATCGCGCACAACACGAACCGCAAGGAAAAATCGCTGTGGTCGGGAAACGGCTCCGGCAAGCCGATCGAGATTTACATACCGGAAAACGAGGCGACGGAAGGCGACTTTGTTTCAGACACGATCCAGACGATCCGCATGGAGGAAAAGCGCAGCTATGCCGACTTCGGCGTCCTTATCCGCGCGAACACGCTCTCGCGGGCGGTGGAAGAGGCGTTCCTCGAGTCTAACATTCCCTACGTCATGTCGGGCGGCACGAGCTTTTTCCAGCGCAAGGAAATAAAGGACGTCATCAGCTATCTCCGCGTCATCGCGAACCCGGACGACGACATCAACCTCCTGCGCATCATCAATACGCCCCGGCGCGGCATCGGCCGAAAGTCGATCGAGGATATTTCCGCCGTCGCGACGAACATGAAGTGCTCGATATGGACGGCGATGAACGCCCTCGTCTCGGCGCCGGACGCGCCGATCACGGAAAAGGCGAAAGCTGACTTCGAGGCTTTTATCTCGTTCGTGATCGAGCATCGATCCACGATGCTTTCGGGGAAAGACCTCTCGAACAAAGTCAAAAAAATGGTCGACGAGATCGATTATTGGAGTTACCTCGTCCAGGAATACCAGAAAAACGAAAAGGCCGCGCGGTATAAATTCCTCAACATCGACAGCCTGCTCAACTCGATTTCGACGTGGGAAAAGGACCCGGACAACCTCAAAAAATCGCTCTTCGACTACCTCAACCGCATCACGCTCATTACGCGGGACGATATGGAGGACGAGGAAGACAAAGGGAAAGTGAACCTCATGACTATCCACGCCTCAAAAGGGCTTGAGTTTCCCGTCGTGTTCATCATCGGCTGCGAGGACGGCATCATCCCGCACGCGCGGAGCATGGAAGAAGGAGACGGCAACGTCGAGGAAGAGCGCAGGCTCTTTTACGTGGCGATCACGCGCGCGCGCGATAAACTGTTCATTTCGAGCTGTCAGCGGCGGCGCAAAATGGGCGGCGTCGTCGAGTGCGCGCCGTCGCCCTTCCTTGAGGAAATCCCCGAAAATCTCGTTGAGTACCACGAGCCGGCCGACCCGGTGCAAACCGAGGACGCCCTGGACATTCTCGCGAAAATGAAGGCAAAATTCACGATATGAGATTGAGAGCCTAAGGAGCGATATATGTTGGAAGCGAATATGCTGCCGAACGGAAAGGAAGTCACGGGAAGCGCGTTAGCTTACGCGCAGTACGCGCGGTCGAGCCTCGAAAAAATCGCGGCGGGCGCGAGCCCCAACGCGTTTTCGATGCCGTCCCATATCGAACCGACCTGGGGTCTCCTCTACGCGTGCGCCGATGGTATCGGTTTTTACGTACACCCGTCGGAATCCGCGATGGCCCTCATTTTTCGGGGCACGGGCGGAAAGCCCCGAGAGCCGATCGATCTGTTCGTCCCGCTCGATTCCGCGCCGAAAGCCGTGATTCTCCGGCCTCGGGAGCCGCGAACGGCCGTGGGTCGCTTTCTCCGGCGGCATTCGGGTAACCCCCAGGCGGAAATCACCCTAACGTGGACGGGAACCGACGGCGACCGCTCGATGTTTTTTTTCGCGCAGGCGAACCTCGCCTCGTTCGAGAAAGCCGCCGCGGGCAAAATAAAAATCGAGTTACGGACGAAATAATCGCGATAGAGACTCGCTTACCGCACTAAACTCAGCTTGCCGCCGGAAGAAACGCGCAGCGAATATTCCACGTTCGGCTCGAAATCGCGAATCGAAAGGCGCGCGTGGCGCAGCGTCCCGAAAACGGCGGGTATCCACCGCTCGGTGCGGACGATGGCGAAAACGCGCTCGATCGTCGCGCGCTCCGTCGACGAAAGCGCGGGATCGTCGTAGATCGACGGAACGCGATCGTCGGCGTACTGGCGAACGAGAGAGCCGTTTCCCCTCCGAGAGATGCTTTTTTCGGTTAAGACCGAAAACGGAAACACGAGATACCGAGCCGGCGTCGCGACGACGACGCAATCGATCGCGAGTTCCCAACCCTGCCACGATCGTTCCACCGAAGAAATAAGCGTGCCGTCGGGTCGATAAAACGCGATGCGCGCGCTAATCGTGTCCGCCGAGCGGCCAAAAACGGTCACGGTCACCGGAACCATCGTCGCGGGAACAGTCCCCGCGACGCGCGGGATGAGGGCCGCGTACGAAACGAGGCGCGCGGCGAGACCGAACGGGACCAGCGAAAGCGCCGCGAATATCGAAATGATCGCGACCCGACGCGCGCGCGGCATCTACCGCTACCTTTTCCGTAAAATCGAATACACCTCAATGAGCGTATTCAGCGGATAGCGGCCACGGTTCGCCGGGCTCGTCGAGGGCAACGGGATCGCCTCTATCCCGGTTTTTCCCCGGCACAGTTTTTTGTACAGCGTAAACGCCTTATCGCCGGTCGTGTAAATCTCGGTGATCGGGCAAGCCGAAAGAACGACGCTCAAGTCGTTCGCCACGGGCTTTTTTATCGAGGAATCCTCGGCGCCGTCGATTTCGCACGAGGCGAGCACGTCCCACAGCGCGATGCCGTTCGCGAGGACGAGGCGCCGCTTTTGCTCTATCGTATAGGGAAGCGGCGCGTCGAACACGGCGGAAAGCACTTGCCAAAATCGGTTTTGAGGATGGGAATAATAAAATCCCTCTTCCCGCGAAACCGGGGACGGCATCGTCCCCAGAATAAGCGCCGTGCAGGAAGAATCGAAGACGGGCTCAAGGCTGTGCTGTACGAAGGATGCCTTACTCATATATCTAGCTCCATTTGCGGACCACCGTCCGCTCGATCTTTCTTTTGAAACCGCCCCTCGAGGATGGAGAGGAAGGCTTGCTCGTCGATGATGGGAATACCTAAGGACAATGCCTTAGCGTTCTTTGACGATCCGGAGGAGGGATCGTTCGTGACGAGATACGTCAAGCCCTTCACGACCGAGGATTTTGACTGGCCACCGAGGGATTTTACCTTAATCTCGGCCTCAGCGCGCTTCATCGAGGTAAGTTCCCCGGTAAAGCAAAAACTCATGCCGGCGAGAATGCCGCCGGTTACCGGCGCGGCGATCGAGATGGAGCCGCTCGCGAGGAGGGCGCGCATTTCCCCGGATAGTCGGTCGAGTCCCGTTTTGAGCGCCCGCGCCATTATTTCGCCGAACTGATAACAGGCGGCGATTTCTTCCTCGCCCGCCGCGAGGAGAAGGTCGAGCGTATTGAACCCCGACGCGACGAGCTTATCGACCATCGTTTCCCCGATGCCCTCGATATCGAAACCGGCTACGAAGGCCGAAAGGGACACCGTTTTTTTCGCTCGCAGGGATGCGAGGGCCTTGGCGGCGCTTTGCTCCCCCATACGCTCGACCGCGGCGAGTTCCGCCGTCGAAAGGGTATAGAGGTCCGGTATCGATCGCACCCGGCCCGAGTCAAAAAGCCGACCGATGAGCGTAACGCCAAAATCGCGCACGTCGATGACCGATACCCATTTTTCAAGCCGATGCAGTATGAGCTTCGGGCATTCCGCGTTCGGGCAGAAAAGACGCGTTCCCTCGTCGCGGAGCGCGCTCCCGCAGGAGGAGCAAACGGCCGGCTGTTCGATCGCCGTCGCGTCCGCGGGATTTTCCACGAGAGACTCGATTTTCGGGATGATTTCGCCGCGCTTCGTCACGACGACGCGGCTCCCAACGCGAAGGTTTAGGGACGCGATAACGTTTGGGTTCGCGAGGCTCGCGCGCTGGACGGTAGTGCCGGCGAGGCGGACGGGATCGATGAGCGCGATGGGCGTGTATGTCGCGCCCGACTCGCTCCACTCGACCGCGCGCACGACGGTGACGGCTTCCTCAAGGCTGAACTTATAGGCGATTTGACGCTCAGGGCGCGCGCGCGCGAGGTCCTCGGGGTCGAGAGCCCGTCCTTTCACCACGAGTCCGTCAATGTCGTACTCGAGGCCCGGTCGAATCGCCATTACCTGGGCGCGATAATCCGTTACCGCCGCGGGACCGCGAACGATTTTCATCGGAACGACCGAGAA
>QKAR01000105.1 GCA_003246335.1 Spirochaetales bacterium
TCTTTCCGGAAACGAGGAAGAAAAACCGGACTGATTCGTCCGAAGGAATGACGCCCGCGACGGCTCGCTTGCCGAGTCGACGCGGGCGAACGTCTATCGCGAGACGGCAAGCCGAAATAACCGGCTTGCCGTTTTTTTTAATTTTGACCGCGCCGCCGTAAATTCTCGATGCGATGGGGAAGGAAGGGATGGCTCACGAAGAGCTCGACGAAGCGGACTACCGCCGTGCGATGCCGCTCTGCCCCGCTTAAATAACTTTCAACGCTCATTTTTTTATATAAATCAGCGCCGCCGGCCAGCAACAGCAAACCGTTGGTTTTCCCCGTTTCGCACAGGTAGGCGCCGGCGTTATCGCAGGTATACTCGCAGGCGCGGAACCAGGCAGCCTCAAGGAACGGGACGATGGCCGAGGGCAGCGTCCAAAAACGCTTTCCCATATGGTTTCTCCTGACGTGCGCGAGTTCGTGCCCAAGCACGAAATAGAGGGCTTCGGGGTCTTCCTCGTAGCGCGAAAACACGTCGGAATACACGGCGACGTAGTTTTTTCGGGAAAAGCGGATCGCGAAGGCGTTCAAAAGCCCACCTTGCTGCACGATAAACAGGGGAGGGATTTTTTTAAGGCCGATTCTCTCGGCCATGGCGCAATACCGCGCGTACGCCGCGGGAAACTGAGTTTCGCTTACGAGCACGCCGTCCCCTTTCATATACGCCACGATGAAAATTTTCTGCATAAACACGAAGGCTGCGATAATTGCGATATAAACGACGACAATCGAGACGGAACTAATCACGGCGACGCCCATTTCCGGCAATTTCGAGATTAAGGCGAAAATCGCGAGCCAAAAGACGACGGTCGCGATTATTTTGACGATGAACAACGGCTTTTCGGTTTTGTGGATCAGATCCTTCATGAACTCTCCTTTCGATTACATCGTAAAGAGTGTAGCACGGAGTTTCCGATCCCCCCGCCTTCGGTGTATAGTTTCGTATGTTTTCCGAGCACGACGCTTTCGGCTCGTCGGTACGCTTGTCCGATCCGACGGCTTGCCCGTATGGATATCCGAACGCCCACAGAATACGGTATTTTCTCGCGAATCGGTGCGCGAGCGACGCCTACGAGGCTGCCCTTGCGGCGGGTTGGCGGAGATCAGGTTTGGCTTTTTACAAAAACGCGTGCGACCGATGCGCGTCCTGCGTCCCCATCAGGATCGACGCGCGAAGCCTCTCGCTTACGAAGGGACAACGCAGATGCGCGCGCAGGAACGAGGACGTCAGCGTAACGCTCGGGCGACCGGAGTATCGCGACGAGGATTACGCGCTATTCCGAGATTATTTGCGAGCCAGACATCCGGAGGAAGCCGGTCGTTTCAATCCCGATGAGTATCGAGCCGCCTATATACACTCGCCGCTCGAATCGGCGCTCGCCCGATATCGAACGGCCGACGGACGGATCATCGCGATAGGTTTTCTCGATCTGCTGCCAAACGGCGTTTCCAGCGTGTATTTCGCCTTTGACCCCGGAGAATCCGCGCGGAGCCTGGGAACGTTTTCCGTCATCGCCGAATGCTCGTTGCTTAAGACGCTCGGAAAGCGATGGTATTACCTGGGTTTTTGGGTGAAAGACTGCGCGAAAATGTCGTACAAAAACAAATATTCGCCGCACGAACTCGCCGAGGATGGGTCCTGGAACCCTCAAAGAAAGGAGATAGCTTCATGCTGAAGGAATTTTCGCTGACGACGGAACGCGAGGGATTTACCGACATAACCCGGCTCATCGAGGGAACCGTCCGGGAAAGCGGAATAACCGAGGGGATCTGCGTCGTTCATTGCCCGCATACGACCGCCGGAATCACGATAAACGAGAACGCGGACCCCGACGTGGTCAGGGACCTCCTCGTCGGGCTCGATCGAGCGTTTCCCGACCGCGGAGACTTTCTTCACGGGGAAGGCAATTCCACCGCCCATCTCAAGTCGAGCTCCGTCGGGCCGAGCCTCACCGTCATCGTGACGGGAGGGACTCTTCTGCTCGGTACGTGGCAAGGCGTCTACTTTTGCGAATTCGACGGACCCCGGAGACGGAAGTTTTACGTTAAGGTCGTCGAGGGTTGATCGCGCGCAGGGTCGTCCCCGCCTCGCTTGAGCGAGTCAGCCCGGCTTAAATCGAGCTTGAGGCCCGCGGCCGCGGCGAGATGTCCCATACAGGCAGCGCAGGCGCCCGTCCGCTCGCTTACGCAGCGTTTTCCCGGATAAATCTCGTATTTTTTTTTCACTTCCGCCGGCGAGTAATTCGGCATCACGACGTTCGCGCCCGCCTTGAGCGCGTCGATCCGCCAATCGCGGTCGAGGCTACCGAGGGCCGTCGTCGCGGGGAGCCACGCGTTTCCCGTCGCGATTCTCGTGAGCGCGACGACGTCAACGGTAAGCTCAGGGTCTCCCGAAGGCGCGTTGGCGAACGGCGTTTCCGGGTGCGCGATAAACGGCCCAATGCCGATCATGTCGAAATCGCGCTCGGCGAAAAAAAGGATGTCTCGGGCGATATGCCTCATGGTCTGTCCCGGCGGGCCGACCATGAGGCCGCTTCCCGTTTGATAGCCGAGAGACTGAAGCTCGTCGAGGCAGGAAAGCCTGGTTTCGACGCGACGGCCGACGTGCAGGGAAGCATAAAGCTCGGGATCGATCGTTTCCACGCGCATTAAAAATCGATCGGCTCCCGCCTCTTTCCACAGCGCGTAATCCTCCCTCGCCCGTTCCCCGACGGAAAGCGTTACCGCGATATCCCCGAGTTCCTTAATACCGCGAACCACGTCCGCAAGCCAATCGGCGTCGCAAGAATCCTCGCCCGACTGCAGGACAACCGTGCGAATGCCGTCGCGCGCCGCGATCGCGGCCGACTCGAGAATTTCCGCCTTAGTCAGCCGATAGCGATCGGCCTTGCCGTTGTTGCGGTTGAGACCGCAGTATTTGCAGTCGTTTCCGCATACGCTTGAAAACTCTATGAGGGCGCGAAGCACCATGCGCGAGCCGCATCGCTCGTCTCGAACGCGGGCGGCGGTCGCGCGCAACAGGGAACGCTCCGCCGCGCTTTCGGGAGAAAGCAACAAGACGAGGTCGTCGACGCTCGAGGGAATTTCGCTCGGCTCGACGGCGCGATTTCGGCGCGGGCCGCGGGCCCCAAGCCATGCCGCGCGTTCGAGGGCGGACGAAAACCCTTCGCGAACCTCAGTTCGCGAAGGGTCTCTTAAATTTTCATCTTTCATAACCGGTCCTTCAGGGCGCTTCGATACGCGTCGAGCGCGAGCGGAAACGGCGAGAGCGTGCGTTCCGCGACGCCCTGCAAAACCGAGATCGCCATGCCGTAATTCGTCATCGGAACGCCGCGCTCCCGAGCCTCCGCGAGACGCCACAGCATTTCGCGTCGAGTGAGCGTGCAGGCGCCGCAATGGATGATAAGCCGATATTCGGATAGATTTTTTGGCCAGTCCCTGCCGCGCGCGTGATCGATTGAAACGCCCTCGCCGACGTATTGCCGGAGCCAGCGCGGTATTTTGACGGAACCGATATCGTCCTCCAGCGCGTGATGCGCGCAGGCCTCGGCGACGAGAACTCGATCCCCCGAGCGCAGCGAGGCAAGGCGCGCCGCCCCACGCGCCATCTCGGCGACGTCCCCCTTCATCCGGGACATTAAAATCGAGAACGTCGTTAGGGGTACCGCGTCGGGAGTGTCGGCCGCCGCCTTCAGCGCGACCTGCGAATCGCACACGACGAGTTCCGGCGGGGAAAAAAGCCGGGTGAGAAAGGAGCGATATTCGCGTTCCTTCACCACGGTCGTCGCCGCGTCGGCGTCGAGCGCGTCCCGAATCGCCTGAACCTGGGGTAAAATCAAGCGACCCTTTGGCGCCTGCAAATCGATGGGAACGACGAGCACCGCGAGCGGAACGCCCGCGCCCGAGGGCAGTAAATCCGAAAGAAGCGCGGGCTGCGAGAGAAAGCTCTCCGGGCAAACGTCGAAAATCGCCTTCTTGAATTCGCGAACGACGCGTTCCCGATCCGCATCGTCGACCGCCGCCCGCGCGCAGGAAACCTGCAAAACAGCCGAGGACAAAGCGCGAATTTCCGCGATGCGTTGCACGCCCGGCGCGCTCAGGTCGACTTTATTCACGACGGCGACGAGCGGCGTATTTTGCTCGGAGGCCCGGCGAATTAAATAGCGATCGGCTTCCTCAATCTCTCCGCGATCGAGGACGAGCACCGCGACATCGGCCGAGCGAAGGGCCTCTTCCGTCCGCTCGACGCGGAGTTTGCCCAGATCGCTTTCGTCATCAAGCCCCGCCGTGTCGAGTAAGGTTACCGGGCCTATCGGCAATAGCTCCATGCTCTTCCGCACGACGTCGGTCGTCGTCCCCGCGACGGGGGATACTATTGACGTTTGCTGGCCGGTCACGAGATTAAGAAAACTCGATTTTCCCGCGTTCGTTCTCCCAAAAAAACCGATATGAAGACGAAGCCCCTTAGGCGTTTCGTTCATGTGTCTCTCCTTCGCTCAGGCCGAAAGCCCAGCGCCGACAGGGCCTCGGGCGAAAGGGTTCGCGCCACAAGGTCTTCGCCGAGCTTTCTTGAAAGAAAGGCTCGAACCGTTTCCCCGCCCGCGCCCTTCTCCGAATAAAATTCCTCCAGGAGGGTGACGGCACCCGCGTACCCGATTTCCGGCAAAAAAGCGGTAACGATTGCGGGATTTACGTCGATTCTCGCGCGGCACGCGAGCGGATTCGCGTCGATTCCATCGACCGCCTTCGCGAGCGTTCTGCTCCCATTCGAGAGCACGGTCAGCGCCTCGATGAGGGACTCCGCCACGAGCGGAAGATATTCGTTTATCTGCAGGGAGCCCTCGCCCGTCGCCTCGCATACGAGAGCGCAATTCACCCGCGCGCGCATTCCCGCCTGAATGACGGCTTCGCACGCGACGGGGTTCACCTTGCCGGGCATTATCGACGAGCCGGCCTGAAGCGCGGCTAAGGAGATATCCCCTTCCCGCGCGAGCAGGCGCAAGTCCTTCGCCTGCTTGACGAGGTTCGCGGCCTGAGCCGCGAGTATTCCGGCGACCTCGGCGAAGGAATCGGCGTTTGCCGTCTGATCCACCAGGTTTTCCGCGCGCGCGATTGGGTAGCCGGTTATCGCGCGCAAATTATCGGCCGCGCGAAAAATATAATCCCTCGGGGCGGTAAGACCCGTGCCCACGGCGGTTCCGCCGAGGTTAACGACGCGCAGGCGTTCCTCGCACTTAAAGGTTCGCCAGCGATCCCGTCCCGTCGCCTCGGCGAGTCCGGAAAAAATCGAGCCAAGCGTCATCGGGACGGCGTCTTGGCTTTCCGTCCTTCCCGTGGTCACGATATCGGCGAATTCCCGCTCCTTGCGCTGAAGCGCGCCCTGGAGCCCCGCCGCGGCCTCCGCGTTCTCGCGAAGCATGCCGATCAGGCAAACTTTCAGCGCGGTAGGATAGGTGTCGTTCGTCGATTGGTGAAGGTTCACGTGCTCAAGCGGTAGTACGGAACCCTCGCCGACGGAGCCCGCCGGGATACCGAGGATTTCGTTCGCGCGATTCGCCACGATCTCGTTCACCATCATATTCGTCGACGTGCCTGCCCCGCCCTGCAGGGCGTCGAGCGAAAAAAGGACATCAAAAGCGCCCGAGGCAAGTTCGTCGCACGCCTGAGCGACCGCTGTCGCGCGCGTTTCGTCCAGCCAATCGCACTCGCGATTCGCGACCGCGCAGGCTTTTTTCACGGCGGCGTAGGCGTGAACGAGCTTGAGGCTGAGAGGACGCCCCGCGACAGTGAAATTCTCGATCGCTCGAAACGAATGAATTCCGCGAAGCTCGCGGGCCGGAATCTTTTTTTCCCCAAGATAATCGCGCTCTACGCGCTCGCCAGCGGCATTTTCAGGGGGAACGATTCCCTGGCTACGGGGTGCATCCATCGCGACTACCGTCAGAAATAAATATCCCGCTCGCCCGAAAGAATGCGATTGCGGGCTTTCTCGAGGTGGTCCCACATGGCCTCGGAAAAATCCGCGGGAACACGCGCGCGAATTTCCTTCATTTCCCGATCGATAATCTCGTCGCCGATTTTTTTCGTCTCGGGAGAGCCGAAATCCTCGAGCCACTCCTGGAAGGTGAGCACGGCGTTCAGTTTGCAGAAACAGCCTTCCTGCCCGCCCGAAAGCGCGTCCATGATTATTTTTCCGGTTCGCCCGCAGCGATAGCCCGCGGTGCAGAACGAGACGATATGGCCGAGCGACGCGAGCTCGCGCACGATCTCGTCGAGGCTTCGCGTATCGCCGAGCATGAATTGCTGATTCGTCTCCGTCTGGTCGTGGGCGTTGAACGCCTCGGCGTACGCGCCGATACCCACGCGGCTATCGGCGTCCCGCTGGGTAATGATGTCCGAAAGGGACCGGATCATCTCGGGCTTTTCCCGATTCGTGACGATCAGGCCCGAATACGGGATGGCGAGCCGAAGGCAGGCAACAAGATAGCGAAAGTCGTCGTCGCTCACCCAATGCGTGATCCACGAAAAATCGGTATCCGCCGCGGGCTCGAGCCGAGGCACCGACACGGTGTGGGGGCCGAGCCCAAAGCGGCGCTCAAGGTCCCGCGCGTGCTCGACGAGGCCCATCACCTCGAATTTCCAGTCGTAGAGGCCGAACAAGGCACCGACCGCGACGTCGTCGACGCCCGCGTCCATCGCGCGATGGAGGGCGTACAGGCGCCAAGGATAGTTCCCCTTGAGCGTCCCGGCGGGATGCACCGCGCGATAGGTTTTTTTGTGGTAGGTTTCCTGGAAAACCTGAAAGGTCCCGATCCCGGCGTCGTGAAGTTTCTTCAAATCCTCGATGCGCATCGGCGCGGCGTTTACGTTGACCCGGCGAATTTCGCCGACGCCGTTTCGCACTTTCATCTTTATAGAGTAAATTCGCCTCATGCACTCGGCGATGTAATCCGCGTCGGTGTCGGGATGCTCCCCAAAAACGATCACGAGGCGCTTATGGCCGATCTTCCCCGCGAGGACGCGGGCCTCTTCCTCGACCTCGTCCATCGAGAGGACGCGCCGATCGATCGACCCGTTATCGCAGCGAAAACCGCAGTATTTGCAGGCGTTCACGCACTTGCTCCCGCAATAGAGCGGCGCAAACGTGACGACGCGGTTATCGTATACCTGTTTCTTGATTTTCTTGGCGGCCGCGAAAACCTCTTCACGCAGCGCGGGATCGCCGACGCTCACGAGCGCCGCGACGTCACGCGAATCCATCAGCTTTATGTCGTAGGCTTTCGAGATAATAGATCGAATGCGCTCCGGAGTCGCGCTCGCGTTTTCGCGTAGCGAGCTCTCTATCGCGTCGTCGTCGATAAAATCCTTTCCATCGATAAGATATCGGTCAATTTCGTCTTGGCGAACTAACTCTTTTTGCCATTCCGCGGGCGTTCGCTTAATCCTGGCCATCGTGGTATCGTCTTTCATTTTTTGGCCTCCCCGGCGGGAGACACTTTCGCGAGGGTGGATTTCGCCGTAACTCCGGGAATCATGCCGAGTTTGCCCGTAAGCGCGCCGATTTGATCGGTCGTCGCGTCCACGATCAAAGTGATGATATTGAGGTTTCTCTCGTGATAGGGAATTCCCATCCGACCAATGACGATGTCGCCGAAAGACGAAAGCACGTCGTTTACCGCGCTGGCGGTTTCCGCTCTTTTTGAAACGATTATCGCGATGACGCCTACCGCATGGCTATCCATGTCTCATTCCTCCCTTTGCGTTAGCCAAAGGAAAGGGACGACGTGCACGAGCGCGCGGAATTTCTCTTTGGGACAGAAATTTTCCGACGATGGCTGGTTACGTTCCGTCCCTTGGCTTCAGACTACTCATCCTGACCTCAGGTCGTGTTTTTTATAAAATAAACCCTGTCCGCGTAAAACGCAAGGGCCTCGCCCTCTTTTACGCGTACGCCGCTTCGGGATCCCGCCTAAATTCCCGATCAAGTTCCTCTTTCGCCGTGGAGGAAATGCGGAATATTTCCCGCTCGTTCGAGAGGAATACCGACGCGAGTGTCGGGTCGAACTGGGTTCCCGCCCCGTCGCGGATTATCGCGATGGACTCCTCGTGCGAGTATGGCGCCTTATACGGGCGATCCGAGCGCAAGGCGTCATACACGTCGGCAAGCGCCATGGCTCGGGCGGTAAGAGGAATCTCGTCTCCCTTTAGGCCGACGGGATATCCGGTTCCGTCCCAGCGCTCGTGATGGAACTCGGCTATCTCTTTTGCGAACATCAGGAACGTGTCTTTTTCCATCGTCCGTTGGGTGCGCACGATCGCGTCCGCGCCCAGCACCGTATGAGTTTTCATAATCTCGAATTCGTCGTGCGTGAGCTTATCCGGTTTCAGCAAAATATGGTCGGGAATGCCGACTTTGCCGATGTCGTGCAATACGGCGGAATTCGCGATTAAGTTAATCGCTTTATGCGAATACGGAAGTGAATAGGGCATTCGGTCAAGGATTAGCTTCATGTACAGGCGCGTTCGCGCGATATGCTCGCCCGTCTCGCGGTCGCGGAACTCGGAAAGAATCGCCATGGAATTCATTATCGCTTCGCGGGCTTTGTCCAAATCGTGGTTGAGCTCGTCCAACAGCATTTTTTTTTGCCGCCGCTCGTCGATATTCGTCGCGATGAGGACGTGATAGCGCTTTTTTCTCGCGTCCGTCGATCGAAAAAAAGAAAGGCTAACCCAGACGCTTTTTCCGTCGGGGCGCAGATATCTTTTATCGAATTGCACTTGATTCACGAGTCCCTCGCGAAACGGCTTGAGCCGATCGTCGCTCAAAGAAAGGTCCTCGGGATGCGTCACGTCAGCCCACGACATTCCAACAAGCTCATCCTTAGGTCGGCCCAAAATTGCGCTAAACGGCTCGTTTACGTAGGCGATAGTGCGATTATTCGCGTCTGAAACCGCTATGGGAATAGGGGCTTTATCGAAAGTGCCCGACTCGCCTAAAAAATAAGAAAAATTAAACTTCTCCATCGACCATACCGGTCAACATAGACCTATCCAAAAAATCCCAACCCATGTTCATCCCTGAACTCCCTATTGTTTACGATCTCAGTGGACTTTTTGAATAGCGAAAGTCGTTATAGGAATTACTAATACAATCAATTTTCGGGGCTATTGTCAATATTTACCGAAAGGAGAATCGAGCGATTTCGGCGCCGGCTAAGCTCTTGAGCGCCACACATTCCGTACAAATAAGCGCGTAGCCGGCTTCGCTATTCCCTTTCGGAATGCTCGGAGAACCGGGATTTACGAGAATAACGCCGTTTTTTTCGGCCAATATCGGGATGTGCGTGTGCCCAGATACGAAAATATCGCCCTCTTGCAGCGCAGGGAGCTTTTCCGGCGACCATAAATGGCCATGGGTTAAAAAAACGCGCCGCCCCAGGGCGATCAAATTCCCGTAATCGGCCGTATGAGGGAAATCAAGCAACATCCCATCAACCTCGCTGTCGCAATTTCCGCGGATGGCGATAATGCGCGTTTTTAGCTCGTTAAGCGCCGCGGCGAGGCGAGGCGGGTCGTAGCCGGCGGGAATTTCGTTCCGGGGGCCATGATTGAGATAATCGCCGAGCAGAACGAGATAATCGGCTTTTTCCGCCTCAAAAGCGCGCGCGCACTTTTCGAAGGCGGCATACGACCCATGTAAGTCCGAAAGAATCATGTATTTCACGGTACGCCCCCTTAAATTTTTTCCGAGGACAACGTCATTCCCTGCGTTATGGACGCGCCCGGAATAACGAGCATTTCGTTTTTTCCTACCGCTGCGGCCTCGGCGCAAATCATTTTTTTGTATTCGCCGTCGTCAAAATCCGCCATCGCCTTCGCGCGATCGATCCAAGGGTTCCAAACGACGGTATCGGGAAAACCGTTCTTTTTCATCGTTACCTTTGAGCCTAACGCCTTATCGACGACCGCGCAATCGCTCGGAGACCGATATACCCGATCGACCTCGCCAGACACGGTAACGATCTCTCGCTGGGTTTCTTCCCTTTTTTCGACGCGATCGGCGTACGAGACGCCGTCGAGGCCCAAAACCTGTGCGCTCCCGATATCCTTTACCGAAAAATACGTGTGAAGTGCGTCGGTTATCGTGAACGCTTCTTCCCCGGTGTTGGCCGTCGTCAATTCGAGCGTCAACGCCTTGCCCACGGATACCGTGAGCGAGAGAGCGAAATCATGCTGCCAAAGAAGTCTCGTTTCCTTTGACGAGCGACAGAGCATCGTCACGCGCGATTCGTCGGGGGTTTCCTCGATTTTTTCGAGATCCCAAATTCGAGTGCGTACAAAGCCATGCTGCGGCAGGCGAGCATCCGTTCGGTGCGGTCCAAACCACGGCCAGCAGACGGGTATTCCGCCGCGGATCGCCTTTCCCTCTCCATAATTACTTTTTGAGCTCACGAAGAGGAGGTTGTCCCGTCCGAGAGGGGAATACGACAAAACCTGAGCGCCGTACATCGAGATCGTCGCGGTTGCGCTCGCGTTAGTGATTGTGAGAACGGTAAACCCTGAGGGATGCTTGGCGAAATTTATCATTTTAGACGTCCTAATGCTGTTGATGCGGGTTCTATAGCATAGATCCCGTTTTTATTCCACACGGTATCGTTTACCGTCGCCGTAGACAGGGCAATCCTCAGAAAAAGCCTTTGCGCTTTAAAACATTATCTGTCCAAAGGCTTTATTTTCCGGAGGTCTTGAATCCCGCTTAATTTCCTCGACGCGACGCCGGTTTTCGTCATACACCTTGAAAACCGTCGCGGTCCCGTCTGCCTCGGTAAAGAGTAAGATATTGTTTTTTACAAGACGACAACTATACACGTCTTTTCCGATTTGCGTGAGCTCTGTCCCGTTGTAATTCGAGACGAATAGCCCAACGGCGTCCTCTGCCGATAGACGCTTGTCGCCGTTGGAGTCCGCTGAAACTATCGCGTAAAAATTCTGCTCGGTGATGAGACCGCGGTCTTTTTCGTCATTCGCGAGCCCATACGAAACGATCAGCGCGTTGTCCGTTAACAACGAAGACTCTTTCTTCGTGTCGCTCGAGACGAAATACATGTTTACCACTTCTTGGTCGTATCGAACCCTTTTTAATGCCGGAGCGTTCATTTCCATGCGCGCGGAGGACGGTTCCACGACCGCATCGCTTTCCAACGTGAAAACGTAGGTATCTTTTAAAACGGCGTTAAAACGTAACGTCTGCGTTATCTCTGCGGCCCGTTCGACCGGAATGATCTGCACCCCGGGCTTGTCGGGTTTCGGCAAATGCCGGATAATAAACGATATCCCTTGAACGAGGAGATACGCGGCTAAGACAACGAACGCTAAAAATGCGAAGACGACGTTCGCCTTCCTGATCCTTTCTAAAGTGATTTTCATCGCTTTCCTCCAACGTTTGTTTTCAACTCAAAAAAGATTTTATTGACCGGGCTTTTTTTCCTTGGTAGCATATTTCTACTATAATCATCATATGATAATCCGCAAAGAAGGGGATAGTTCAGAAACCATAAAAAACGTACAGGAGGGAAGATGTGACCAGTGCATCTATCACCAACAGGCCGGAAGACGTCGCAAACGTCGCCATCTCGATTCAGGAAAAGCTTGAATCTTCGATACACACGATTAACGACGTATACGAAAGGACCCATGTGCTGTCCATAAATTCCCGAATCGAGGCCGCTCGGGTCGGCGAAAAGGGCAAAGGCTTTAAAATCGTCGCTCAAGAATTTTCCCAACTTAACAATGAAATCGCTAACATAGCCAATGAGTTACAGGAAAAAATCCGCGGAGAGCTGCAAACGCTCAAGCTCATCAGCGAGGCGATGGCGAAGGACGTTCGCGGGCAACGGCTGGCCCTGATCGGCACGTCGGTCATGGACGTAATTGACCGAAACCTGTACGAGCGATCATGCGACGTCCGCTGGTGGGCGACTGACGACTCCGTCTTTTCCGTTTTGTCCAACCCCGACCAGGAAACGACTCGCTTCGCGTCACAACGACTGGCAACCATTCTTGAGTCCTATACGGTGTATTTGGATATCGTCGTCGCCGATATTGACGGAAAAATCGTGGCGAATGGTCGCCCCGAAAAATACTCGAGCAGGGATACAACGGTCCAACAAACCCTTTGGTTTCGGCGCGCAAAAGAGCTCCGTAACGCGCAAGAGTATACGCTTGAATCAACGCATCGCGATTCTTTAGTCAAGAACAACCTTGTGCTCGTTTATTCTAGCCTTATTTTTAACCCGCGCGAATTGAATCAGCGTCCAATCGGCGTCCTCGGCGTTTTATTTGACTGGGAAAGCCTTTTCCGCGCCGTTTTTGGACGACTTACGAAACAAGACTTAAAAAACGATATTGAAAAAAATAAAATTCCCACGGAAATTTGGATAATCGACGAAAATGGATCCGTCCTTGCGAGTCTCGAGAGGGATCAAGAGGGGGCGCAAGCGCCCATCGAGGGTCTGCAAAGCATCATCTCATCCCATAAGCAGGATTACAAAATCACTCGAACCGACAAAGCGACCGAGATTGTCGCCTGGGGGTATTCTCCGGGCTTCGAAACGTATAAAAGCGGTTGGTATTGCGTTTTACGGCAAAAAATAGACCTCTGAGCCTTTCCTCTTTAAAAAAAGAAGCCGACCGGATGTTCTCCGGTCGGCTTCTTTTTTCTGAGGCGTTTTGGCGACCTCGTTTCCAAGGTCGCCAAAGGCTTAGAATTCTCGTTTCGAGAGATACTCGTATTCCTTCCACTGTCGCTTAGCTTTCGTTACAGCTTTCTGCAAGAGAGCGTCGGCACGAGCGGGGTCGGCGGCTTTCAAGCTCTTGAACCGAACTTCCTTATACATGAAGTCCGCGAGATTGTAGTCGCCTTCCTTGCTGTCAAGCTGGAAGGGGTTCTTGCCCTGATCGATAAGGCGCGGATCGTAGCGATACAGCGGCCAAAGACCGCAGGTAACCGCCTCTTTCTGATTCAGCAGGCCTTTTTCCATGTTAATACCATGGTTGATACAGTGGCTATACGCGATGATGATGGACGGACCGTCATAGGCTTCAGCCTCGCGGAACGCCTTGATGACCTGGTTCATGTTCGCGCCCATCGAAACGCGGGCGACGTACACGTAACCATAGCTCATGGCGATCATGCCAAGGTCTTTTTTGCTCGTGGTCTTTCCGGCCGCGGCAAACTTCGCGACGGCTCCGATCGGGGTCGCCTTGGACATCTGTCCGCCGGTGTTCGAGTACACCTCGGTGTCGAGAACGAGCACGTTAATGTTGCGTCCCGAGGCGAGAGTGTGGTCGAGACCGCCGAAGCCGATATCGTAGGCCCATCCGTCACCGCCGATAACCCAGACGGAGCGCTTAATGAAGTGATCCGTGAGGGAGGCGAGTTCGACCGCGAGGGGGTCCTTACTCGAGGCAAGCTCTTTCTTCAGCGCATCTACGTAACCGCGCTGTTCTTCGATCGCCGCGTCGTCTTTCTGTTCGTTCGCGAGCAGCTTATCGATGGTCGCGGCGGCGATTCCGGCGGCTTTAACCTTTCCGGCAACTTCGCGGGCATACTCGGCGAGCTTATCGCTCGTCATGCGCATACCGTAACCGAACTCGGCCGCGTCCTCGAAGAGGGAGTTCGACCAAGCGGGCCCGCGTCCGTTCGCGTCTTTCGCATACGGCGTGGAGGGGAGGTTTCCTCCATAAATTGAAGAACATCCAGTGGCGTTCGCGATAATCGCGCGGTCGCCGAACATCTGGCTGAGCATCTTCACGTACGGAGTCTCGCCGCAACCGCCGCAAGCGCCGGAGAACTCGAAGAGCGGGCGCTTCATGGCGAGGCCTTTCGGGGTGCCAAGGTTCAGCTCGCTCGCGGGAACTTCGGGAAGGGCGAGGAAATATTCCCAATTCGGGATTTCCGCGGTGCGAAGATCGCTCGAATAGCGCGTCATATTGATCGCTTTCTTGGTCGGGTCTTCTTTGTTCTTGCCGGGGCAGTTCGCGACGCAAAGTCCGCAACCGGTGCAGTCCTCGCCGGAAATCTGAAGGGTAACCTTCTTTCCGGGAACGGCTTTCGGTTTAATCTCGGCGGTCTTGAAGCCTTTCGGGGCCTTCGCGATATCGGCGTCGGAGATCGTCTTCATGCGGATAACCGCGTGGGGGCATACGACCGTGCACTGTCCGCACTGAATACAAACCTCGGGATCCCACGAGGGAATCCTTTCGGCGATCGCGCGCTTCTCGAACTGAGTCGTGGCGGTGGGGAAAGTTCCGTCTTCGGGGAGCTTGCTGACCGGGAGAACGTCGCCGTTCTGGTCGGCCATCACGCCGAGAACGTCACGCACGAAAGAGTCCTTGGCGGACGCCATGGCGGGCTTCATGTGGTTCTTTCCGGCAACGCTCGAGGGATATTTCACCTCTTCGACCGCGGCGAGGGCCATGTCGATCGTGTCGATGTTTTTCTGCACGACGTCGGCGCCTTTCTTTCCGTAGGATTTCTCGATGAATTTCTTCATGTACTTCACGGCTTCGTCCTCGGAGAGAACGCCGGATATCTTGAAGTACGCGGCCTGCATAACTACGTTGATACGGTTGCCCATGCCGGCTTTTTCCGCAATCTTGAACGCGTCGATGACGTAGAACTTCAGTTTCTTGTCGATGATCTTTTTCTGGACTTCGACGGGAAGCTGCTCCCACACGCTGGCGGCGTCATAATGGCTGTTCAGCAAGAAAGTTCCGTTCTCTTTGGCTTTCGAAAGAAGGTCGAAGGACTCGATGTACCCATACTTATGGCAGGCGATGAAGTCGGCTTTCGTGATGAGGTACGGGCGTCGAATCGCCTTTTTCCCGAAACGCAGGTGAGACGCGGTGAATCCGCCGGACTTCTTCGAGTCGTAGGAGAAGTACGCCTGGGCGTTGAGCTCGGGACGGGCCTCTCCGATAATCTTGATCGAGTTTTTGTTCGCTCCAACGGTACCGTCGGAACCGAGTCCGTAGAACATAGCCTCGTTCATGCCTTCCTCGACGAGAACGAAGTTTTCGTCGTACGCGAGGCTCTTGCCCTGAACGTCGTCGTTGATACCGACGATGAAGTGGTTCATTTTCTTACCGGACAGGTTATCGAACACGGCTTTAACCATCGCCGGGGTGAATTCCTTCGATCCAAGGCCGAAGCGACCGCCCACGACGGTGTCGATCTTGCGGCCGAGCTCCTCGAGCGCGGTGCAAACGTCCTCATACAGCGGCTCGCCGAGCGATCCGGGTTCTTTCGTGCGATCGAGAATGGCAAGCGCCTTAACGGACGCGGGAATCGCCTTAACGAACAGGGACGCGTCGAAAGGACGATAGAGCCGAACTTTAAGAAGCCCGAGTTTCTGGCCGGCGGCATTGAGCGCGTCGACGGTTTCTTCGACGGTCTCGGCTCCCGAACCCATAATCACGACGACTTTATCGGCATCTTTGGCGCCATAGTAGTCAAACAAGTGATACTGGCGGCCGGTGATCTTGGCGAACTTGTCCATTTCTTCCTGAACGATGGAAGGAACGGCGTCGTAGTACTTGTTAACGCCTTCGCGGCTCTGGAAATACGTGTCGGGATTCTGCGCGGTTCCGCGAAGGAGCGGCGCTTCCGGGGTTAAGCCGCGCGCGCGATGAGCGCGAACGAGCTCGTCGTCGACCATCTTCTGCATGACTTCATAGGAAACTTCCTCGATTTTCTGAAGCTCATGGGAGGTACGGAAGCCGTCGAAAAAGTGAAGGAAAGGAACGCGGCTGCGGAGGGTCGCCGCGTGGGCGATAACCGCGATATCCATGACTTCCTGCACGCTGTTCGAATCGATCATGGCCCAACCGGTCTGGCGGCACGCCATGACGTCTTGGTGATCGCCGAAAATGGAAAGGGAGCTCGTCGCGAGCGCGCGGGCCGCAACGTGGAAAACGGTGCTCGTAAGCTCGCCGGCGATCTTATACATGTTCGGGATCATCAGGAGAAGACCCTGTGAAGCCGTAAATGTGGAGCTCAATGCTCCGGTGGTCAAAGCGCCATGCACGGCGCCTGCAGCGCCGCCCTCGGACTGCATCTCGACGACATCGGGAACGGTTCCCCAAATATTAGTTTTTCCCTTTGCCGAGTATTCGTCGGCAACCTCGCCCATCGGACTTGAGGGAGTAATCGGATAAATCGAAATTACTTCGCTCAAGGCGTGCGCTACGTGACCGGCAGCGGTATTACCGTCGATCATTACGAGCTTTTTCTCAGACATATTCCCGTCCTTATAAAAGAATTGAAGTGAAAAGAAGATCCGGCAGAAACCTACCTATTATCCTATAAAAATACTCCGCTCTATGGTTTTTTGCAAGGGGACAACAAAGCTCGAACGCATTGCATTTTTTGGGGATATTCGGTGTATTATATACGATAATATGATTCCTTCGGATTCTTTCATCGACTTTTTTGACGTTTCCTTCTCTTGGCCGGACCCAGAAACCGGACTTGCCGCGACAGACGCGGAAGGGAAGCCCTTACCACCGCTTTTTCACGGGTTTACCGGCTCAATCCCGCAAGGATTCATCAGTTTGACCGGGCCGAACGGCTCCGGCAAATCCACTTTTATGCTTCTTGCGTCGGGCCGGATTTTTCCCTCGAGCGGTAGGGTTGAGTTGTTCGGAAAAAACACCCGCATTGTCGGCGGACTTTGGGCCGATGACGCGGGAACCCCGGGACCTGGACTCACCGAGCGTATCGAGAGCTCCAGAAATTCAATATGTTCATTCATATATCAAAACATGGAGTTTGACGAACAGGCGGAAACGGCCGGATCCATTGGTTCCGTTCTTGAGATCGTTTCACAATCGGGGGGAGCATCAACCAACGACCAAACTTTCTTCAACCATGTCGTTGAAACATTCGAGCTTACGGGCTTATTAAATCGTAAAATGAACCATCTTTCAAAAGGGGAAACTCAGCGCTTGTTACTGGCCCTTTCTGCCCTATATGGGTCAAAGTCAATCGTGATGGACGAGCCAATTTTTGCCCTGGAACAACGGCAAAAAGAAAAATCTCTCGAGTTTTTCCGTGACATTTACCGGGAGAAAGGTGTTTCAATCATGGTATCATTGCATGAATTGGCGCTTACGCGGAAATACGCGGAAACGGTTCTCCTGTTCCATCCGGATCGGCGAATGGAAATGGGGTCTCCCGAAGAAGTCTTAACGAAAGAATCTTTGGAGGCCGCGTACGGGGTTCCAGCCGCCATGCTTCACGATGCCGAGACGTCGCTCCGCCAAGCTATGCTCGAAAGGCTCAGAGCGTAAGTAAATGTTTTAGTTTTTGGTGTGGGACGTGGCTTTTTCCAAACGCCCTACATACAATTACAATATCTGGCTTAGGAGGAAATGTTATGTCCAAGAAACTTTTGTCTGCTGTTTGCGTCGCCACTCTCGCGGCCGTTGCGTTTATTTCATGCGCTTCGAGTCCCAAAACGAAGGATGGGGCGACCTCATCGGAACCGGCGTCCCCGACGGCTACCGTCATCGTCGGAAAAGAAGGCGTTCCGCAACCGGGATGGGTTAATAAAACCCCAAAAGACGCGGAAAATTTCTACGCGGTCGGATACGCGAAAAAATCATCGAAGCAAATTTCAATTACGGCCGCGGAACAAGACGCGAGAGACCAAATTTCTCGATGGGTCGGAACGAGCGTGAAAAACGCCCTCACGAACTACACGAACGAGTCCGGTGAAGGCGCCAACGTACAAACGCTTTCCTATTTTGAAAGCATTTCTAAGCAAGTTTCGGACCAAACGATCGTCGGCGCCGAACGAAACGAAGTTTGGGTCGACGCGGAAGGCGGCGTATACGTCCTGGAAAGCTTCCCCAAGGCGAATCTTAGCAAGTCTTTCGAAGAAGTTTCCACGGCTTTCGCGCGAAACGAGGCGGCGGCTTTCGCCGAGTTCAAGGCTAAAGACGCCTTAAATTTCCTCGATAAAGAAACCGCGGAAGGCGTTAAGTAAATTCACCAATGACCGAGCGAAGGAAACGCGTTCCTTTCGCTCGGTTCCTTTTTTCCGTGAAAAACTACGTAGCTGAATACCGCCAAAATAAGAATATCACGCAACAGGAATTAGCCGATTGGGTTGGCGTCAGCCGGCAAAGCATAGTCTCGATCGAGACGGGCCGTTACAACCCTTCAATAACTCTTGCACATCGTTTAGCCGTTTTTTTCGGCTTAAAAATCGAGGATCTCTTCGATTTTCAGGATGGTCCGGATGCCCTCTCAGATCGATAAAACTTCTTTCCCAAGTTTTTCACTAAATCGTTATTTCAACGTGATTTCCCTCGGGGTCGGCAATCACGCTTTCATAATAGCCATCCCCCGTCACCCGCGGGGCTGAAACAAGGGCGACCCCGTCCCGCGTCAGCCTATCGGTTAATAAGCGAACGGCCTCCGCGCTTCCCGACGAGAAAGCGATATGCGCAAATCCCGGTCCCGGTTCTTCGCCCCAAGGCCGCGCTTCGCGCAAGCAGATTTTCGTCATCAATTCCAAACGCGTATCATCGTCAAAACGCAAAAAATACGAAGAAAAACCCTTATTCTCGTTAATATATTTTTCGCCGGCCTTTCCATTAAAGTACGTTTCGTAAAAAAATTTCATTTTCTCTAAATCGCGAACCCAAAGCCCAACATGGTTCATTTTCATATTGTTACCTCCATTTTTAGGGCGCTGGCAAAAAACCCCTCTATTTTGCCTAAATACATATCCTTAGCGTAAAAATAAGGCCCGATATGAGGCGCAAAAGGAATAGTCACAACCTCAAAACCCTTTCGGTTAAAAAAATCGTGCAGTCTTCGCACGGTTGCCAACGGGACTAATCGATCTTTTTGACCGTGAAAGACCAACGAAGGTATCGCATTCTTTTTGCACGCTTTTAGGACGTTCATTTGCCCAAAAGAAACGCCCGACCGCGCGAACGACGTAACGCTCGCGCCAAAAACTGCGCTTCCGGCCAAAAAGCGAAAGCGAAAAACGCTTTTCAAGAGCAAGTACAAAACCTCAGCTTGTGACTCAAAACAGGAATCAAGGACCACGCCCCGAACATGAGCCAGCCGACCGCCGTACCTTGCTATATATTGCGCGATCGTCGCCGCGCCCATGGAAACGCCATGCAATAGAATATCGCGATCAGGGAAACGGATACGGATATAATCAACCCAAGCGGATAAGTCTCGAGCCTCGCGAACGCCCATCGTTCGCACGCACCCTTCACTTTCTCCGTGCGCACGCTGATCGATAGTAACTGTCGTCCACCCGCGACTCGCGTATTCCTCATGTAAATACGCGAGCCCGGCTGAAGAATCCTGCAATCCATGCACCAACACCACTATGTTCGCGTTTTCGGTAACGGTATTCGCTTCTTTTATGTATGCGTATAATTTCAAACCGCCCGTCGTGCGTATCGAAACTTTCTCAAACTCGTTATTTTTCAAACTTGCTAGCCAACGTTCCTTTGCAAGCGTGAGTGCGTTCATGATTCTATCGTCTTTCGTGTGCGAGGAAAACGCCGAAACACGTTCTTTTTTTAGCAACTGAGGAGAAAGGATCCATGCTAAATCTTTTGCGTACACAGAATTATAAATTACAAAGCCCGTTCCCAGGGCAAAGATCAACCACCCAAATACGGCTAATCCTACTATCCATACGAAAATATTCATCGCATTGTTATTTTACCCTTATTGTCCACAGAGTTTCCACAATTTTCACTTTGTTTCTCGATGGTTTTGGAGATATTCAGCAAAGAATTACGATACAGGGTTGGGTGTCTACAGTCTTGTTTTCAGGGGTATTTGAACAATACAAACGGTTTTTTGGGCTTATTCGCGATTTACGAACACATCCGCCCCATATTATCAACAATTTATCAACAAGATTTTATTTTAATTAATTTTCCACTTTTTTTATTAACAGTTTATGCACACTCATGCTTGTTCGCAAAAAAATCCAGATGTCATGAGTGTGCAAGCCATTACAGCCTATTTAATCGCAATAAGCTCAAGATCGAAAGCAATGAAGGCGTTCGCGGGAATCACGCCGCCTGCCCCGGCCGCCCCATAGGCGAGTTCCGGCGGAATGACGATAGTCCTTTTTTCGCCTTTCTTCATTTCCATCGCTTGCGAGTCAAATCCGGGAATCAATTGCCCGCGTCCTACCTGAAACTCGAGAGGAGCGTGCATCTCAGAGTCGTCAAAGACGGTTCCGTCGAGCAAATATCCCTTATATTTCATGACGAGGGTTTGTCCCGATCGCGCGGAGTCACCCTCTCCGGCATGAGTAATGACGTAATACACGCCCGATTGAGTTTTCGTAGCGGCAGGCCATTGCTCAGCGATTTTTTTTTCCGAAAGCTTTCGCGCGTCAATTTTTTTTTGCTCTTCTCGCGCCCCGTTTTCCGAGACATATCGATCAAAATCGGCTTGCGAACAGGAGAAAGCTTTCGCCTCCTCCCCATTTCGGATAATTTTCACCGATTGGATTTTATCGCCAGCCGCTATGGCATCGACGACGTCCTGTCCTTGGATGACTTTGCCAAAAATTGTGTGTTTTCCGTCAAGCCACGGGGTAGCGACATGCGTGATAAAAAATTGGCTACCGTTCGTTCCCGGTCCCGCGTTCGCCATTGAAAGAACGCCGGGGCCGTCATGCTTTAATGAAGGGTCGAATTCATCGGGAAACCGATATCCCGGACCCCCGGAGCCGGTTCCCTGGGGATCCCCTCCTTGAATCATGAAATCCTTAATTACCCGATGGAATTTTAGGCCATCGTAATACGGCTTTCCTTTCGCAGCCGAGAATTTTCCCTCGGCGAGCCCGACGAAATTACACACGGTCATGGGAGTTTTTTTAAAGTAAAGCTCGAGTACAATGTCTCCCTTATCGGTTTTCATTAGCGCGTATAAGCCATCCTGTGTTACCGTTTCCATAGCTTTTGATTCTCCTTTATTCTTCGTTTCCCGTATCACTAAATGATACCCAACAGCGGTTATACCGATAACGCCAAGCAGCGCGCCGCCCAAAATAGCGAGAAGCTTTTTTTTAAGTGTCATTTTGCGTAATCCCGTGTAGTCCTAATCGCGTTGTGCCATTTTTGCATGAGCGCGTTTCGTTCCTGCGGCGATATCGCCGGTTCGAACGTTTCGCGCGCTTTCCACAATTTTTCCAAATCTTTAAGTCCATCCCAAAAGCCGCAATGTAAACCCGCGAAAAAAGCCGCGCCAAGAGCGGTTATTTCCGCGTTTTCGGGCACGATGACCGGAATTCCCGAAATATCGGCCTGAAATTGCATGAGCAAACGGTTATTCGTTGCTCCGCCATCGGCCTTAATGGTTAAAATTTCCTGATTCCCTTCGCTTCCCATACAGGCAAATAAATCTTGCGATTGGTATGCGATGCTCTCTAACGCCGCCCGAACGATGTGCGCGAGCGTCGTGCCTCGGGTTAGCCCATACATGGCGCCGCGGGCGTTCGGGTCCCAATAGGGAGCCCCCAAGCCGACGAAAGCGGGAACGAAAAAAACGTCTTCGGAATTTTCAACCGTCTTCGCGAGTGACTCCGAATCAGAGGCCGCCGAAAAAAAACGGAGACTATCGCGAAGCCACTGAATAACCGAGCCCCCGATGAAAACGGAGCCTTCAAGGGCATACACGATTTGGCCCCTCCGCTTCCAGGCGATTGTCGAAAGCAAGTTGTTCGGCGAGGCGAGCGGTTTTTCTCCGGTATTTAATAAAGAGAAGCAGCCCGTGCCATACGTGTTTTTCGCCATTCCGGGGTAAAAGCACGCATGGCCGAATAAAGAGGCTTGCTGGTCGCCCGCTACCCCCGTAATCGGAATCGGTATCCCGAAAATCTCGCTCTTCGTGTATCCAAAATCATCGGAACACTGAAAGAGCTCGGGAAGAATTTGCGGAGGAATTCCCAATATTGATAACAGCTCTTCGTCCCAGTTTTGCTCGTGAATGTTCAACAATAGCGTGCGGGACGCGTTCGTGATGTCGGTTTCGTGCAGTCCGGTCAGTTTCCAAATTAACCAGGAATCTACGGTGCCGAAAAGCAATTCTCCGCGCTCGGCTTTTTGCAGCAACTCTGGGCGCTGACGAAACAACCAAGAAAGTTTCGTTCCAGAAAAATATGGGTCAAGACGTAAGCCAGTTTTATCGCGAAAAACGCCTTCAAGCCCTTTTTCCCTCAATTCTTCGCAAATTTCGGCGGATCGCCGACATTGCCAAACGATCGCGCGATATACCGGTTTACCGGATTCCTTGTCCCACAGGACGATGGTCTCTCTTTGGTTCGCGATGCCGATGGAAACGATTTGAGTCGGGTGTATCGACGCGAGCTCAATAACCTCGCGGGCGACGCTAACCTGCGCGCGCCAAATCTCTTCCGGATCCTGCTCAACCCAACCTGGCTCTGGGTAAAATTGCGTTATTTCCCGCTGCGCGCAGGCGGCGACTTTTCCGTCGTGATTAAACAATATGGCGCGTGAAGATGTCGTCCCTTGGTCTAAGGACAAAACATACTTATTGTTCATACTCGGCGATGAACCACTTATAAATAGCGTCGGCGCGCGAGGTAAACGACGCGTTCAGTTTCCCGTCGATTCCCGGTATGGCTAAAAAATTAGCGCTCGTAACCGCGTAAACCAACAAGTAATCATCAAGATCGGTCACGATCAGCGATACATGCAAGTCTTCCGCCGATATAACCTTGAGAAAAGAATAGGACATCGCGGAAACGTTATTCGAAACGAAAGCGACGGAATTTTCTTTTTGATAGTAAGAGTATTTATATACGTTCTCGCCAAAAGTTAAGTCTTTTTGATACGCGAAAAGCGATAATCCATCTGCCGACCCCGAGAGAGGATCGGCTATTTTATTTTTCGAGAAAGGACCGTCGATAACGTAGGACTTCTCATAGAGCGTCCGCATTTTCTTTCGGCTCGTTGAGTAATATTGAATACCCTCTAATTTCGATATCGCTCGCAATATCATCGCGATTTTATCCGCATTTCCCTGAATTGCGTTCGCGGACGATTTTTTTCTATACAGATAAAGCGTCTCGACGAAAAAATCTTTCTTCGTCGTTGTTGAAAGCTCGGGTATTTTTTTCGAAATTTCGATGGACGGTAAAAACTTCAGGGCCTCGGCGTTTTTATCCTTATATGAAACCCGTTGAAGTTTTCCCTGCGCCAAAAGCTGGGTAACCGTCGATCCGGGAAGGACATCGGTAATTTTGATGCCTTCCTCGGCGCATAACGGTACCATCGCGCTGCATAAAATCGCTAAAAAGCGAATTTTTCGCATTTATCTTCCTTTGTAAAAAACGCGCACTTGCTTATACAGGCCCTCGCCTTCGCTTTTCGTGTCGATATCGCCGATGTCATTGAGGGTCGTATGGATTAGTCTGCGCTCAAAAGGGTTCATCGGTTCAAGCAGGAGAGATCCTTTGTTCTGCCGAACGCGATCGGCGGTGGTGTATGCCAAACGAACGAGAGACTCTTCGCGGCGAATGCGATAATTCTCGGAATCAAGGATAATCCTGGTATCCTCTCTGCCAAGGCGTCCCGCGTACACGTTAGCGAGAAGTTGCAAGGCATCGAGATTTTTTCCCTTTCGTCCTATCAAAATTGAAGAACTTCGGGAAGAGAGCTTTAAGCCTATTTTCTTGTCCTCGCGCGACATCACGTCGACCGTTACGTCGTATCCCATCTTGCGGACGATCGACGCGACAAAGTCGATCATGTTCTTTTCAAATTCGTCCTGGGGAAGAGGATCTTGGAAAATCGCTTTTCCCTTGGGTACGGAACCGTCGAATTCGGGATCGATTCGGTCGTTTTTCTCGGGCGAAAACCGCACGACCTCGTCCGTATGCACGCAAATACGAACGAAACCTTTCTTAAAAATACTGTTTTTTTGCGTCTCAAGAATTTCTACGTCAAACTGGTCTTTTTCGAGACCTAACTGCGAAGCCGCGAGTTCTATGGCTTCTTTTTCGGTTTTACCCTCAAACTCATATGTCATTTTATCCGCTCCTGAAACTTTGCTTTTATTTTTTTACCAACTTGAGCTCGGTCTTTCCCTTACCGTGCATCATTTTATTAATTATCACTTGCTGCGCGAGCATAAGAAGATTCGACATCGTCCAATAGAGAATCAAGCCGGACGGCGCGTTATAGAACAGGAAGAAGAAGAAAATCGGCATGCCGTACATCATCATCTTCATGGAACCGTTTTGCTGCGCCGAGCCCGGTGTTTGAGTCACTTTGCCGAATATTAACTGGGAAATAACGTAAATAATCGGGAGAATGCGCAAATCGCTCCAACCTAAAAAAGGAACCTGGAACGGGAGCGCGAGAATGCTATCGCCTTGCGAAAGATCGGGTATCCAACCGGGAATAAACAGGGCTCCGCGGAATTCAAAGTAATTGTTAAACAAATTGTACATCGCGAAAAGCAGGGGAAACTGGATCACGAGGGGCAAGCACCCAGACAGCGGATTGTATCCGACCGTTTGATAGAATTTCGCCATTTCCTCGTTCATTTTTTGAGGATTGTTTTTGTGCTTATCCTGAATTTCCTGTATTTTGGGCTGGAGCTCCTGCATCTTTAGCGTGGATTCCGAGCTTTTTTTCGTTAACGGGAAAATTATCACGCGCATCAGCAACGTAAGCAAAATAATGGACACGCCCCAATTGGGAATTACTTTGTAAAACAGTTCCATCGCTTTTTTGAGCAGAAGCTCGAGCGGGCCCAGAATGCCGCTACTCGCGATTTCGTCGATATGGGCGCCGTTAATCCCATAGGGATTATTCGCCTGAAGATTATATTTTGAAAGATAGGACTCGGTTCGCGGTCCCAAGTAGAAGCGCCATACGTCGACGTTCGTTTTCCCGGAAATCGGCGCGCGCGTGAGGAAAATTTTTGCCGCTGTCTCGCCCGCATTGGTCGTTTGCGTTGAATACAGCACGTCTTGAATCGGTTTCTCGGGCAAAGCCACTAACGTAAAGTATTTTCCCGCGACTCCCGACCAGGCAACGGTGTCGGAAAATTCCTTCACTTGCCCCGCGTTGAGGTTGATCGTTTTCTTTTTTCCGTTAACGTACTGATAGAACCGACGATACTCGTACTTATCCTGCTTTTGATTCCATTCGGGGCCGATTTGCGGCGACGTTTTCAGGGTGTAGGCGGCGTTGCCGATTTTTAGGCCCGAAAGCGTGTCATCCCCATCAACGGTAATTTTAAGCTCAAACATATAATCGTTGGGAAGGAACGTATATTGCTTCACCAGGGTAAAAGAGCTTTCCGTTCCGTTTTCGTTTTTTACTTTGAACGTGCGATAGAAGCCGATGGACGTATCGCTGATTTTCTTAACGTGAAAAAGCTGGTCTATTTGGGATCCTTTCGCCCCGCCGAGAATAACGGAAAAAGCTCGGTCCTCGTCCGTGGCAAAATAAGCCATCTCGACGGGACCTAACTTATCCATATGCTTTTTCAATTTATACGAAACGATGTCGCCGCCCTTATTCGTAAACTCGACGCGAACGAGATCGGTTTCGATAACCGCTTTTTCCTCCGAAAGGTTTTCGTTCTCGGCCGCCTCGTAATTGGCGAGAGGTTTAGGCTCTTGCACGGAGGGAACGTTGTCGGAAGAAGTATTAACGATCGTTTGCTGATCTTGGGTGGGAACGGTTTCTTTAACCGCTAATTCCGTAGAGGGTTTGTTTTTCGGCGAAAAAAAAATGGTTTGAACCGTTAATCCGGCGACAATAACAAGAGTCGAAAGAACGATGGCAAATATCGTATTCTTTTCCATTAAAATAGGCTCCTTTTCAGGTTAAGGTACTGGGTCATAACCGCCTTCATGGAAAGGATGACAGCGCAAAATACGTTTAACGGTAAGATACAACCCTTTTATCGGTCCATATCTCATTATTGCTTCGTAACCATACGCAGAACATGTCGGATAATATCTGCAACTTGGGGGAAAAAGGGGTGAAATGACTCGTTGGTAAAAGCGTATTAAACCGCATAGCGTTTTCTGTAGAAACTTATTCATTCTTTTGCCCATAACCCGGCTTTCTTGAATAAAATCTCTAGTTGCGTCTTTCTCGCCTGATACGTATCAAAACCGGGAAAAACCAGAATCGTAAAATCGTATCCGCTTAAACATCGGTTTTTCATTAACCGATAGGCCTCACGACTTAACCGCCGCGATTTATTCCGTTGAACCGCCGTTCCATACCCGCGCGGAAAAGTGAACAAAACCCTATTCCGCGTTATCCCGTTCGACAAGACAAACAATTTCGCCCCGTCGCAGTTATATTTTTTACCCTTCCGGAAAACTGTCTGGATAGTTGCAGAGCGCTTCAGGCGTTCCGCCTTGGAAAATCCTGAGCGTTTCACGAACAGAAATTAGTACGGTTTTTTCTCGTCGGAAATCGACAGTTTATACCGGCCTTTGGCCCGGCGGCGCTTGAGAACCATGCGACCACCGCGAGTTGCCATTCTGGCGCGAAAACCAAATTTACGAGTTCTTTTAACTTTGCTCGGTTGATATGTTCGTTTCATAGAACAAGACTCCTTTATTCTAAAGGCCCTATCCCGTTACCGGAGGGCAAATATTATATGACGCCATTTCAATACGATTGGCAAGGAAGTATACCTTTATGCCTCCCTGAGGTCAAGACCAAGGAAATGAGATAAATTACTTCGGCTTGCCTTTTTTGATGCTGTTTTTCAGTTTTTCCAGTTCCCTCGCCAAATCGCCATGCATCGGTTGTTCGGCTGCCGAAACCGGCTCGTTTTTCTCGATACCAGTATCTTGAAAGACAACTCGCTCAGGCTCGCGTTCCGGTAGGGATATTTCGCTTTTCACCCGCACCGCGATATTGTGAATTTCTATTTCTTTGACTTTCGAGCAAAAGTTCCTAAGAATTTCCTTTTTCCGAAATAGTAATTGCTGCCCCCAACCGGGATGGTCGACCTCGACGATTAATGTCTTATTCACGACATCGATGATTTTACTATGTGATGATAATTTTTCACCGACGCAATCCTTCCAGTGAAACGTTATTTCGTTAGCTTGTTTTAATTGTTCCTGATTAAGCTCGGAAAAGAGAAGTGAAATAATGTCCGAGGCTTTTTTTATCTGGTCATTCACTTAGCGTTCCTTGATTAAGCGAATACACCCTTGTCGTCGTTTTCTTATATCGTTCGTACGGCTCACCGGGCAAAAAAGTGCAAAAAAGCTGATCGTACTCCGGTAAAAGATTCGAGAATTTAGCCCTTTTATCCGGATCCAATTCGAGAAGGACATCGTCCATCAGCAAAACGGGTTTTTTTCCGGAAATCTCGGTAAAAAATTTTGCCTGCGCCGCGCGAAGCAATAACGACAATAACCTTCGTTGGCCCGTGGAAGCCGTCGGAACGAACGAACATCCGTTCCTCATGAATTTAATATTGTCCCGATGGGGCCCACTCATGCTCATGCCGTACTGAAAATCGATCGTTCTTTTTTCAACGAGCGCGTTAAACGCGTCATCGATAGTTTCTTTTTTCCAAGAGGGAACGTAATCGATTTTGACGTTGTCGATCCCGCTTATCTCCGCATATAACGGAGTGAACACGCGGTTAAATGACAGTATGGTCGTCTTTCGCCTTTTCATTATCTCAATCGCGCTTTCGACGAACTGAGCGTCCACGACGTCGATTAAACTATTTTTTTTCTCTTTTAAAATGATATTTCGGGTTTTAAGTATTTTCTTAAATTGACGGGAAACGTCGATATACGAATTATCGTACATTGAAAGGGATTGATCGACGAAAAACCTCCTCCTCTCGGGTGATCCGGAGGCGAAATCGAGGTCGTCATGGCAAAAAAGAACGGTTGGAATAGTGTTTACGAGTTCCTTGCGGTCATGAATGGTCTTCGCGTTTTTTTCTATTTTTTTCTTGCCGTCCTGAAGATATACTGACACGGTGCTGACGTGGTCGCGATTATCTTTATAAATAGCCCTGAAATTCGTTTCTTTCTCACCGGCGGTGATTAACTCGCCGTCGTTGTGCGTCCTAAACGAATTCCCGTACGCGACGTAATACAGGCATTCCAGTAAATTGCTTTTTCCTTGCCCGTTTTCCCCAACAAAATAGACCTCCCGGGAGGAGAGGTCTATCGTTCCATTTTGGATATTCCTAAAATTAAAGCAAGAAAGGGATAAATACGACACAATCTCGAAATTTATTCCATTTGCATGGGCATGATGATATGGAAAAAGTCTTTTTCGGGCTCAGACTTAATCGTTATGGCTTTCATAGCTTCGGTAAAATCAACCCGAACGCGGTCCGAGCCGATCACTTTAATCGGTTCCTCGACATACAGATAATTTAAGGCGATGGTGACCTCGGGGCCGTCATACATACACGGAATTTCCTCGCGCGCGGTTCCAATTTCGGTTTCTTGAGAAGCTATCGTCAGGGTTCCCGAAGAAACCGTGAGAAAAATTCTTCTCGATTTTTGCTCTACGAGAAGAGCGACGCGCTTTAAGGCCTCGATGAAATCCTTCGTCTCAACTTGGAAAGAACTCGTTTGCGAAGCGGGAATGACGCGGGAATAGTTGGGAAACTGGCCTTCAATCAAAACGGACGAAAATTCGTAATTACCGAATTTCACGAAAATATTTTTCTCTCCCACCGCTATGGAAATAAGCCCTTCTTCGGAAGCCCGCTTATTTATGATATTCAAAATTTTGGGCGGTACGATAACGCCTTTGAAATCCGGAATCGAGACTCCAAAGGACTTCGAGATGAAAGCAAGACGGCGACCATCCGTCGCGACTAATTGAAGGTTATCCTCTTTTTTCTCGAGATAAACGCCATTCATAAAATATCGGGTTTCATCGTCCGAAACGGAAAAAACCGTCTGATTAACCATTTCCTTGAATTCTTTCGAAGGGATGTCAAAGTATGAAAGGTTATTCGAGGACGTAAATTCCGGGAATTTATCGCTCGCGATGCTTTTAAGCTGAAACTTGGCTTTTTTCGCGATCGATCGTATGTTTATTTTGATGTCGTTTTGATCGAATTCTATTTCTCCGGATGGCAACGAAGAAATAATGCTCATGAATTTATCGCAAAATACGGTCGTCGTACCGCTCTCTTGCACGTCAACCGGAATAGTCGTTTGGAAATTAACTTTAATGTCCGTTGCCTTAATGGTTAGAGAGCCATTTTGGGCTTCAAGTAAAACATTTGAAAGAATAGAAATCGCGTTTTTCGTAGCGATGATTTCTTGAGCTATTGAAATCTCTTTCAGTAAAGAATCTCGATCAAAGCTGAATTTCATATGTCCTCCAAATTCTTATTCTTTTTCTTATATTTTATAAAGAATAATAGTTATAATAGTATGCCTTGTTGAAATCTTAA
>QKAR01000038.1 GCA_003246335.1 Spirochaetales bacterium
GCATCTGTATTAATATCTTGAGGAGTCATTGATTTACCAGGGAAAGAACTCACACCGTTGGCTGCTCCTGCAACCAAACAACCTTCTTGTTCCATTGTAGACATATCAGGATCGTTAACTAAGACATCAGTATTCCATGGGCTATCAGACATTTTCATTGTTTCAGGCGTTAGGTAGTAGTTACCATCGGGATCTAGGAACTTTACGGGGTTATCTCCCGTCAGCGCAACAAATTCAGGTTAAAAAAAGTTATATACGCGAAAAAAAATACTTACGTGAGTGCAAAAACTCATTTGATTTAGACAATTACTTCAGTGGAATAATTGGCGTATTCCACTGAAATAAATGAATTATACCAGTGGAATAATTGGCGTAATTAACTGGAATAAATGAAATACTCCACTGGAAAACGCGGCGTAATTCACTAAAATAATTCGCGTAATCAAGTGAAATAATCTTTTTTTTACGAGATAGAATAAAAAAAAGGGATCCTTTCGGATCCCTTTTTCAAGGAGATTGTCTTACTGAGCGGCGGGAGCGGTTTCGCTATCGCTCGGATCGGAGAAGTTAGACTGGGTAGCCATCTTTTCCTTTTCGAGGAACCGAAGAACCTGAATATTTCCGAAGTGCGAAACTTCAAGCTGCTTTTGCTCGTTTTCTTTCTGGGTTTGGATTCCCCAAAGGTCTTCATCGGCAAAGTCGCGAACGGTGTTCAACACGGCCTTGTCATAGATGATCTTGACATCTTTGAAATATCCGACGAAGTCACCGCCATCGTGCATGGCGTCGCGGGTAATGAGCATACCGTCAAAAACCTGATGCGGTAATGCCGTCGGGTAAATCGGGTACAGGCGAACTTCGCGCTGGCGAACTTCGGAAACGTACTGGGGATTCTGCCATACGAGCTCTTTCCAACCGTCGAAGTTCAGGTAACCCATGAAATAGCGAGACTGGACGTTATGCTCATCGCGGAGCAGAACATAGAGCGCATGGGGGAAGTTCATGCCATAGGTATCAACGGCGATTGACTTAATGACGCCAACGTTCTTAACGACGCCATAACCGCCCTCAAAGCGTGAATCTTTCAGCTTTTTGTCGTCTGCGGTCGGCTCCTGAAGCTGGCCATCGTCAGAAACCTGGCGCATGGGCTCATAGCTCGGGATGTCGAACGGGGGTTTAATCGTCGCATTCGCGTTGCTGTTCCAGGTGGGGAAATTAACGCGAACGCCGAGTAAGGTCTGTCCAGCGTAGTTCTTTTCTTCCTGGCTCTGAACGGGCGAAGCTTTCGCATGAGAAACCGAAACGCTCGTAACGTTACGTGCGGAAGAGTTCAATACGACTTCCCAGTTGTCAAGCGCGAGAGAAGTTTTCATGAGCGATTTCTGCTGATCGTTATAGGTAGCACCCGCAACGGCGGAAAAATCCATGAGCGTCATACGATTCTGAGGAATCTTATTTGCATCGGTTCCGACCTGGATATCCGGGTTTAACAGATTAAAGTCAATGAGAGTCGCTTTCTCAGCAAATGCCACCGCAATTGTCGAAAGAAGAGCAACGGCAACAAGTATGAATCTCCTTTTCATCAAAAACTCCTTTTTGCGCGTATTGTAGCCATTTCAAGTTATAAGTATACGGAAGAACTATCTTTTGTCAACGCCTTTTTTCGGGTCATCAACATTCTCGCTATATACCTCAATACCGTCTACATATACGTATATTCTAGCAATGTTTCGAAAGTTTGTGCAAACATTTTTTTTAAAAAGTTCATAGGCGCGCTCGGATGAAGTCGTCACCGTGTCGGGAGTCAAAGCTTCCCCGGATAAGTCGATATACGCGGAACCGTTGCGGATAAAACAGGCCGTCACTTTCGTTCCTTTATCGTACAACGGCTCAAAAAGCGGATTTTCCGGGCCCAGGACTAAATCGGAGACGTATTGGGTTAACCGCCGATCGAGGGTCTTTACCCGCGGCAAATACCGGATTTCGGTACGGACGGCGCCCGTTTTCGAGACGGGGAAATAATACACGGCGCGAGTTTTATGCGGGGCGAACAGGATTGAGCCGGCAAGGACGAGCAATAACGCCGCGACGGCCAACAAGGCGACGCATTGCGCGGTTGAGTGCGTCGTTACATACCCGTTAACGGTTGAACGAGTGCGCGCTTTTACGCCGTTCACCACTGATACAATTCTTTCTTTCATTGATTACCCGTGAATCCCCGAGACCCTTCAAAATTCGTGATAAATGACACGAGGCCATTATACAGGCCGAGGGAACACTTCTTCAAGTATTCCTGGTTTGACAGTAATTTCGCCTCGGCCGGGTTGCTGACAAAGCCGAGTTCCACCAAAACGCTCGGCATTCGCGCGTTGCGGACGACGAACCACGATTCCGCCTTTAATCCGCGATTACGGCTTTGGGAGCCGATTTGCGCGTTGAGCTCATCCATGACGCTTTTCGCGATAAGAATGCTTTCGGTGGTGAATTCCTCCTCCATCATTGTATTCAAAATGGGAAGAATTTCGCTCGAAGCCTCGTCGGTTTTGTCGATCACGGTACGGCGATAATCGGGCGTAAGATACCAAACCTCGAACCCGGAAGAATCCTTGTTAAAGGCCGAATTCGCGTGTATAGATAGGTACAAAATCGCCTCATGTTCCCCGAGTTTCACGGAATTCGCCATCTCGACTCGATCCTCGAGGCTCGGATACGTGTCGCCCGACCGCGTCAAGAGGATTTTTTTGTCGGGATACGCCTTCGTTAACCGATTATATAAATCCTTCGCGACCGTAAGTACCACGTCTTTCTCCCGGACTTCGACCATTTTACCGTTCAGGGAAGCTTGGCCAATCGCGCCGGGGTCTTTGCCCCCATGGCCGGGATCGATAAGGATGGCGCCGACGCGATACGCGACGGGCGCGGGCAGTGTTTTGAAAAAGGAATCGAGGCGATTCGCGAAGGACAAAGAAATCGCGAGACCCGCGTCAGTGAGCGAAGGAGGGTCCATCAAGGCCAATTCGGAGTAATCGAAAAAAACGAGCGGCTCGCCGACGCGGCAACTGACGAGGTGGCCCTCGCTCGTCAGGGCTATCGAACCGTTTAAGGGATCCCAATAGAGATCGGCGCCGATTTTTTTAGCGGTTTCCGCGAGCGATACCGACTGATTCGGTTGAGCGGCGGCCCCCGTCGTCGCGGATTCCGGGAAAAGCGGAAAAAGGCCCGCGAGGCATACTGCCGCGAAGAAAAAGCGCCGCCTTCGATTAGGAGTTATCCGAGTCATACCGATAGAGCATACCTTGAATTCCGCCCCGAAGGAAGTCCCGCCAGAGACTCTTGGCCGCGCTCGCGTCCGGGACGCGCAATGAAGCCACAAGACCGCTATCTAAAGCGCACGCGAGTCGAATCGCCTCGCCCATCGTACGTCCTTGCCAATCGAGCGCCGAGTCTAAATACGGCGAAAATTCGCGTGGTACGGGAACCGGCACGGAAGGATGCACGGACACGGGGAATCCCGCGCCCGAAGCAAGGGACTCCTGAAAGCTTACCCGCGCTTCTTGCGGGAGGATAAACGCGCTCGGGGGGAAAGCCGACGACGAGGAGAGAAAATCGTCGGTCGCGGCTTCATGCGGCGCTAAGCGAACCACAATGGCTCGCGCCGCCTCCTCGGCGGCGTGAATCGCGGCGGCGCGACTCGGCGCGGCGGCGAGGACGTTTCCGCACTTTTCCACGTTATTGGTCGGAAAAACGACGGGATCGCCCGCGTACAGACGGGGAAAAACATCGCGGACGAAGGGCACGACCTGGGCCGCGTCAAGGCCGGACACCGAGGCGATTTTGCCCGGAATGGAAATCCATGCGCGTTCCGCGCTCGTCTCGCTTTTCGTCGCATCCAGAGACGAGGGCCGTTCGCCAACGCACAGGGAGAGCGCCGCCCCGGTGAGATCGACGCCGGAGGAATACGGAAAAGTCCACCCCGACATGTAGCCGCCGGAAAGGCGTCCGGCGATTTCGCCTATCATGGGCCCGCGCGAAGTGAGTTTTACGTCGCCCTTTGCCGCCCCGTGAGTTAGACCGAGAGCCCGAACGCCGCGCTCAAAAACCTCGATTACGCGCGCTGCGTCCGCCGGATCGATCGAGGTCGGGATCGTGTGGCCCATCTCGATAAAATACGGCGGAAAAAAAATGTGGCGATCGGCGAACCCTGTCATCCGGATTGCCCCGTCGAAAACGAGGGCTTCCACGGAAAATTCCGGGCCGTCCATGTATTCCTCGACGATCGCGGTACCGGTTCGAGAGAAGCGGATGGCGTCGGCAATGGCCGCGTCAAGATCGGAAAAGGAGGCGACTAAACGACAGCCGCGCGCGCCCATGTTATCGGCCGGCTTAACGACGAGCGGAACCGCTATGCCCGCGGTCGAAAGAATTGCGGCCGCCCGCGCCCGATCGGCCTCGCGAAGGCCGGTAAAGCGCGGCGACGGGACGCCCGCGGCGGCGAAGCGCGCGCGCATGCGCACTTTATCCGACGCGTTTCGGGCGGCCTCGAGCGAATGCCCGGGAAGGGAACAGGCCTCGGCTACCGCGGCGACGGAAGCGGAAAAATCGGTGGCCGCGGTAAATACGCCGTCGAGGCCCTCGCGCTCTTTTAGATCCAAGGCGAGGCGAACCAAGGCGCGGACGTCCTTTAAATCGATCGGCTCAAAGCGGTCCGCGAGGCCCGCGCACGCCGCGCGGGGATTTCCGTCGACAGCCGTGACGCGCCAACCGCGCGATTTCGCCGCGCGTATCGCGACGCCTTGCATGAAGCCGGCGCCTAACATCAATATTGACTTACTCAAAGAACGATATCTCCCTCTCCGTTTTTAACAGCGTAAATTTCAAACGTGTCCCCAAGGCGGAAAGCCCGGCTCAAGGCCATTAACAGCGAACGCGCGGGTCGGGGTATTCGCCTGCCGACGAGCATGGGCAGTCGTTCCGGGTGATGGCCCGTGGAAACGACGCGCGCGACGGTAAAGCCGTATCGCGCCAATTGGGCCCTAACCGAGCGCGGATCCCAAATCGTGTAGTGGTCAACCGGGCTTGCGCGATAAAACGATTTCGGACTGAATAGGCCCGAAACTCCCGCGCACGACGGGGTCGCGAGGGCGAGTACGCCGCCATCCGACAGCATCGAGCGCGCCTTAGAAAGCGCGCTCGAGAGGTCGCGAAAGTGCTCGATCACGTACCAAAACGTTATCGCATCGTATTTCCTCCCCGCGAAACCCTCGGATAAATTTTCGGGGAAGGAGCCCGCGCAGGAGGGAATTTTCAGCTCGTCCGCCACGTACGCGGCCGCGTCGGGGGAAAGGTCGGTTCCATACGGCGACCAGCCGGCATCGCGGGCGGCCGATAAAAAAGGCCCGTACGCGCAACCGACGTCAAGCACGTTTTTTTCGCTACGTCCATGATCGCGGTGCGCCGACGAAAAAACGCGATCGATCGTCGCGATGCGGCGCGCGCCCTGTTTCTTTATCGACTCAAAATCCTCGAGGTACGTTTTGCCGTATTGCGCGCGGTATTCCTCGAAAAAATAGGACGGCCCGTAGGCCGAAATAGGATTCACGCGAAAGGCGAGATAGCGCATTCCGCATTCGGAGCATTCGGCGACGCTTCGATCGTCGGATCGGAACGAGACGATGGGCGAATCTGCTCCGCACAGGGGACAGCGAACGCGCTCCGCGCGGCTCAGCTGGTCTATGCGGTCTTTCAGGGATTTTTGAACGCTCAGAGGGGTCACGACGGGGGGCGCGCGCAAATCGCGGGAAAGCGCTCGCCGAACGTTTTTCGGGGAGAGTTTGCCAAAGGGAAGAGCGGAAAAACCCGCCGATCGCGCGAGCGCGTAATGATACAAAGTCGGCGAGAAAAGCAAAACGTTGCAACCCGCCGCCAACGCCTCAAACGCGGTAAAGCCGTAATGAGTGAGCACGAGGTCAAACTCCGAGAGGGATTCCCGCAAATTCTCGCGCGTTCCCCACACGGTAATGCCGTCATCGGCCCGAGAAACGCCCTTTGCCCCCGGGTCAAGCACCGTTACCGAAAGGCCCAGCGCAAGCAAGGCGCGAGCGGCGGGATAGGCTAGGCCGCCCGCGTTGTCGCCGCCTGCAATCGCGAGGGCGCGGCGAATTTTCGGCGCGGGGGTTTTTCTCCTGGCTATTGGGAGGGGCAAATACGAGGGGTCGGTTTCGTTCGCGACCGTCCCCCTCGAAGAGACTCGGGGAATGACGTCAAGGAGAAAATCGGCGAGAGCCCTGCCCTCCCCGCCCTCGTCGAGGGCAACGACGGGGCCGATTCGACGCAGGCGATCCATATCGCTAACCGACGTGCGGAATCCGTCGAGGACAACGAGAGATGCGTTTTCGGGTAGCTCATCGACGATTTCGACAGACGATCCGGCGAAGCGTTCGTGAAAACGGCTCGCCTCTCCGGGTAAGTATACGGCGCAGTGGCGATCGGCGGACAGTTCGCGCGCGAGGGACGTAACCCGAGATACGTGGCCAGTACCGACGCCTTCCGTCGCCGCGGGCACGAAAAGCACGGGTCGGGAGGCGTATTCCCACGCGCGAAGCACGTCGGGGGACGCCGCGGGAAAGGCAAGCCCGTTCCGCATGAGAAAGCCGAATATGCGGCGGGCGCGCTCGTAATCTGCGCGCGTATCGACGGTCGTGCGAGCATGGGGCGCGTTCCATGGGGACGGCGCGGTCTCGAAAACGCTGACGAACCGATCGGGATGTTTGTAAAGGGCGGGCCCGACGTGCTCGCGGTCGTAGGCCGAATCGGTGAGCGCCGCGGCTTCAAGGAGTCTCGCGGCGGAAAACACCTCGACGCCGCTCCCGTGGGGAAGACCTGAGAAGGTGAAATAATCGGCGCCCGGCCCGGCGCCCGAGTTTATTTCCTCGAAGCGGCGAAGGCTCGCCTCGGCTGCGTCGGCGAATAGATAAGGATTATCCCCGGTGGCCCGAAGCACGGTCGTCGCCCCGACCGAGCGTATCGCGACGCAAAAACGCTCGAGCACGTCGTCTTTCGGGCCGACGACGCACCGGAATCCCTCCGATTCCGCGAGGGGCCGAAAGGCTTCGGCGGAATCGGGATCGCAGGCGAGTATCCGCTCGTCGGCGTCAACGCGCCTGAGGTTTTCCATGACGCGCGCGAGAAGGGGCTTGCCGCCCAAATCGAGCAGGGCCTTGCGGGGGAGCCGCGTCGAGTCGAGTCGGGATTGCAGGATGACGGCGGTCACGGCGCGTCAGGCTCCCACCCCGAGGTAACGGTCGCCGCGTCGGCGACGAATCGGAATCGATTTAACCGGACCCAGGCGCGTACCCCGGAAAAAAAGCGAATCGCGTCGAAGAGATTCATGCCCGACTTGCCGACGAAGGAAAAAAATTTCGAAGTCGGCAAAAAAGCCTCGTCGCGGCGAAAGACCGGCGCGAGGTTCTTGAGGAAAAACCGCACGTACGAAGCGTCGGCGGTGATGTCCTCGCTCGGCACGTCACCGTCGTACACGAGGCGGAAGCCCGAGGCTATGGAGACGCGCTCGCCCCAGAGCCGCGCGCGGATACCGAAGTCGAGATTTTGCCAATAGGGATTCGCGATCGTGTAGTCGTACCCGCCCAGGCGCATGAATTTCTCGCGGTCATATATGCCGATGAAATCGAAGGGATAGGCCGTCGGCGAGCCGTCTTTCAGGCACGGCATCGGCTCGATTTGAAACAGGCCGCGATTATACGCGGGGACCATTTGGACCGGGAGCTGATCGAGTCGCGTACCAGAAAGATTCGGCGCGACGCACAGCGGACGCTCTTGCTCAAGACGGGAAACCAATCGCGCATGAATGCCCGACGGGGGAATTTTCACGTCGTTCCACACGACGAAAACCCAGGGAGAGGAAGATTCCGCGACGCCGAGGTTAATCATGTCGCCGACGGAGACTTTTTCCAGCGGGACGAGGAATTTCACCGCGGGAAACCGTATCGAGAGATTTTCGATATCATAGGGCTCGCTCGAGAGCTCCACCGAGATGATCGAGGAAAAGCCAGCCGTCTCGAGGCTTTGGAATACAGCCGAGCGATAGTACCGCCCGCCCCGATTCAAGAGCAGGACGGTGAATCGGGGAACGTCCAGATCATCGGCGCGCGTCGCGCCGCCGACCACGCGATGGGGTATTTTTCGCTCATTAAAAATTGTAGGTATAGTATTCATCGCACGCTCCGCACATACCGTCGTAAGAACCCGTAATTTGACGCCCGTACCAAGTTCCCGCTTGAGCCCAAACCGACTCAAGGGTATCCACGAACGCGTTCCCGCAGGAACGCGTCGCGTATAAGTCTTCCCTGCACGCGGGAACGGTTCCGTCGACCATAATACACATATCGCGCTTGAGGTGCCAACAGGGAAGCCGCGCGAGCGGGGAAAGGTCGGCGACGCGACGATCGGAAACGCTACGGCAAAAATGATCGTGCTTCTGCACGATAACCCTGCCGGCTTTTTCTTTCCAAAACCGATAGAACGACTCAAGCTCGACCTCGTTGTCTTTCATCCGAACCATCTGCGGCCAGACGCACCCGGGAAATAATGACATGAGGCGCTCGACCGTCGAAAGCGCCTCGCGAAAGCGCGCGTCGGCCTGATCGACGGGAAACCCGTGCAGGGCGCCGTACATGCCGCCGCCAACCGCGTCCAGGGAAACGATCCAGTTAATCGCGCATTGGCCGTTTTCGCGCGCGGGGGCCGAGGATACCGCCTTCGCGATCGCGTCTAGGGTTTCGGCCTTCCAGCCAAGTCCCGTCGTCTCGATTAAAAGGGAAAGCGATGGATGGCGCAATACCGAGGAGACAATTTCCTCGATTTGCGGATGATAGGCGCATTCGCCCCATAGCGAGGGAGAGACGACGGCGTCGCCGGAAAACTCGGCGATGGAAGCCGCCAAGCGTGCGAATCGCGCCGCGTCCATGAAATCGTCCCGCGCCGAGGGCTCGATCCCGGGGGAGTTCCCCTTACCGCTTGCGCAATACGCGGGATACGGACAATGGACGCAGGAGGAAGGGCATTTACCGGAAACTTGGACGGCGTAAAACGCCGGAAACGAACGGAGCGCCGACTGACGCTCGCGGACGAAATCGGGGTAATTTTCCGCGGTTATCCCCTCGAGAGCGGCGCATTGCGCGAAATTCCGCTTCGTGTCGCAGGCTAGATTCACGCGAAGCTGACGAAGGTCGACTGGCGCGATTTCCGTTTCTATGTCGAACGAGTTAATGTCTTTTTTGATCGTGTCGAACACCGTGGTCGCGCAGACGCGATCGGTGGCCGAACCCGCGAGTTTCGCGAGAACGGGGAGAATCCCGCGCGCGAGGATTTCCGGCGCGAGACCGGCGGGATATCCGTCGGCGAACGTGTATTCGGCCGCGTAGCGCAGATGTTTTTCGTACAGGCGAGCGGCGAAATCGGCGTCAAGAAACGGGGTGTCGGCGCGCGCGAGGCAAACATGGTCGAAACCCTCGCTTTCCGCGAATAAACGGTCAAATAAAGCCGATGCGGTCGATACGTCCGCGTAAATAACGCGGGCGCCCGATTTTTCGGCGCATTTGATCGCCTCGGAATCGGTTTTCGACGAGGCGAATACGATTACGCGGTCGAGATCGGTGAACCGGGTGAGCGCCGTTAACGATCGGCTAAAGGCCGATGGGCCTCCGTTAAGGGAGGCGAACGCATAATCGGACAAATCGCGGGCATAGAGGGCAACGAGGGATTTCATGTTGCTTAGTTTATCGGCACCCTGCGGCTCCGCTTGAGGGAAGAAGGCCTTTCGTGGTACCGTAACCGAGTGAGCGACGATCGAACCCTCAAAATAGCGGAGATTACTTCCTTAATAAAGGAAATATTGGAGGGATCATTCCCAAACGTCACGCTTGAGGGCGAGATATCGAACGCGCGTCCCTCAAGCGCCGGACACCTGTATTTCACCCTCAAGGACGAGACGAGCGCCATTTCCGCCGTCATGTTCAAGGGCCGCGCGCGGCTTCTTCCCTTCGCGCCAACCGACGGCTTACTCGTCCGCGCTACCGGCAATATCTCCGTGTACGAGGCGCGGGGGACTTACCAAATAATCGTCGAGAAGATGTCGCTTGCCGGCGAAGGCGATATTTTGCGCATGCTCGAGGAGCGCAAGCGAAAACTCGCCGCGGAAGGCCTCTTCGACGAGGGGAAAAAGCGTCCCATCCCCGCGATTCCCTCGCGCGTCGCCGTCATCACGAGCCCGACCGGCGCGGCGATTCGCGATATCCTGCAAGTAATCGGGCGGCGCAACCCGGGAATCGACGTGACCATCCTCCCCGCGCCGGTGCAGGGGTCGGAGGCCGCCCCCGCCCTCGTCCGACAAATCGAGACCGCAAACCGCTATAATCTCGCCGACGTCATCGTCATCGGCCGCGGAGGCGGCTCTCTCGAGGACCTCTTGCCGTTTTCCGACGAGGCCCTCGTGCGCGCGATCGCGTCCTCGCGCATACCGACCGTCAGCGCCGTGGGCCACGAAATCGACTGGTCGCTATGCGACCTCGCGGCCGACCTTCGCGCGCCGACGCCCTCGGCGGCGGCCGAACTCGTCGCGCCCCGAGCGGACGACCTTGCGACCCGGGCGAATGGGGCGAAAGAAACGCTCGTCACCGAAATGGAAAATCGGCTTGAACGGGCTCGGCTCCTGCTCGACGCTTTCTCGCCCGAATCGCTCGAAATGCGGTTTCGCCGGATAGAGCAACCGTTTTTGCTTCGATTCGACGACGTCAAGGAAGCGCTCATTCGGGACACGCTCGACCGAGTGCGCGAGACCAAGCACCGCGTCAGCATTTTGGGAGAAATCATTTCGGGCGCGAATCCCCGCGCCCTCCTGAAGCGGGGATACGCCGTCGTTCGCGACCGGGAAACCGGTCGGGTGATCCGATCGGCGTCCGATACTGCCGTCGGGAGATCGATCGAAATAGTGCCGGAAAACGGGCTCATACTTGCGAGCGTGGAGGAATGCCAAGATGAAAAAAATAGAGGAAAGGCTTGAGCGGCTCGAGGAGCTGAGCGAGGAAATCAGGAACCCGGACATCGCCCTCGAGGAGGCGCTCGCCTTTTTCGAGGAAGGGATTAAGCTCGCGAAAAACCTCGAAAAGGACCTCGATAAAATCGAGGGAAAAATCCAAATACTCATGAACCAGCCGGCGGCCCCGGACGAAAAACCCGAGCTGGAGTTATTTTCCGATACCGACGGCGATGCGTAGCGCGCGGCCGGTCAAAAGGCTTCCCGACGAGGTCGCGCGGAAAATCGCCGCCGGCGAGGTCATCGACCGGCCGGCGGCGGTCGTGCGCGAACTCATCGACAACGCGATCGACGCCGACGCGAAGTCTATAGCCGTCGAGATCGCCAACGGGGGGATCGACCGCATCCGGGTCGCCGACGACGGCCGGGGCATGAGCGAGGCCGATCTTTCCATCTGCGCCGACGCGCACACGACGAGCAAAATCGCCGCGGAGGACGACCTGCTCAAGCTCGAGACGCTTGGGTTTCGGGGAGAGGCGCTGTCCTCGATCCGCGCCGTCAGCGACTTAGAAATCACGACGACGCAAAACGGCCGCGAGGCGTGGAAGCTCGCCTTTGGCGCGATAAAGCCCGATCGTCTTCCCGCGGGCACCGTCGTCCTCATCGAGAACCTTTTCGGCAATTTTCCGGCCCGTCGGCAATTCCTCAAGCGGGCGGCAGCCGAAACCTCCCAATGCCGCCAAGTATTCACCGAAAAAGCACTTGCCTGGCCAGCCATTTCGTTTCGGCTTCTCGTCGACGAAAAACCGCGCCTTTCGCTGCCCGCGGCGGCATCCCTGCGAGAGCGGGCCCTCGCCGCGCTCGAACCCAAGGAAGGAGCGAATTTCTTTTACGAACTCTCGGGTTCGGGGAACGGTTTCTCGTTCGCCCTCGTCGTCGGCTCGCCCGACGTCGTCCGCGCGGACCGGAGGGAAACGATGGTTTTCGTGAACGGTCGCCGCGTGTCGGAATACTCGCTCGTGCAGGCCATCGAATACGGCTGCGAGGGGCATTTTCCGAACGGTGGCCATCCCTTCGCCCTGCTCTTCGTGACGATCGACGCGTCCTTGGTCGACTTCAACATTCACCCCGCGAAAAAGGAAATTCGCTTTCGCGACATCGGAAGCGTCCACCGCGCGGTTAGTTCAACGCTTCGTGATTTTTACCGGCGTTACTCGATCGCGACGATCGCGCGGTCGGAATCGCTCGAGGATCGCGAGCTTGATTACGGATTGGACGGAGCGAGTCGGCGCTCGCGCGAAAACGAGGCGTCGGCCCATGATCCCAAACTCGACGGGTACGGCGGCGGACGCGCGACCCCGTCGGCGTTTGATCGACCGCCGGAGCGTGCCCTTCCCCGGAACGAAACTCGCTATGTCATGGATTCGGTTCCGGATTTGGCGAAAGCGGCCGGCGAGGCGACGCGCGGGCAAACGGCGGAAAATTCGGGCAACGCGGGTTTTGCGTATCACGGGCAGGTATTCGGGACGTTTCTCGCCGTCGAGAAAGGGGACCGCTTGTACTTAATCGACCAGCACGCCGCCCACGAGCGGATCCTCTTCGACGAGCTCCTTTCGCGATCGGGCGAGCGCCAGGAATTGCTCGTTCCCTACCGGGTCGAAACGGTGGGGGAAGACGAAAACGCGAATATCGAAAACGCGCGCGAGGCGCTCGGCGAGGCGGGCTTTGCCGTCGAGGGGGACGGCGACGGGCTGTGGCTCGTCACCGCGGTTCCGGATCGTTGGGTCGGGACCGAAAGGGACTTGATCGACGACCTCAAGGACTCGACGAAAGACCCCAGAGCCCTCGTCTCGCATCTCTACGCGACGATAGCCTGCCGAGGGGCGTGCAAGGCCGGCGACGCGCTCGACGCGGAAACCGCGCGAGCGCTCGCGGAACGGGCGCTCGCCCTACCCGAGCCGGTCTGCCCGCACGGTAGGCCGATCTGGATCGAGATCGACCGCGCGGAACTATTCGAGCGCATTAAGCGCACCTGATCACAGCGTCGCGATAATCGAGCGGACTTCCTCGGCTTTGGGGTAGTCGGGTTTTTTCTTCAATAAATCGCCGAGCGTAGCCTTCCCCGCGGCCTTGTCGCCGAGGCTCACGTAGAGCTTCCCGAGCTCGTAGTACGCGTCCCACCGATTCGGGTCGAGCTTTAGAAGGTCGACGTACGTGTCGCGGGCCTTTTCCGGAAGTCCCGCACTCACGTAGGCGGTCGCGAGGTTCGCGCGAACGTCGGCGTCCTTCGGGTCGATCGCCACCGCCTGCGCGTAGTGATCCACCGACTTATCGAACATTTTCTTGAGCCCGTAAGCCTTGCCGAGATTGTTGTTAACCTCGAAACTTGCCTTATCGAGGTTCCAGGCCGCGACGAGCTGATTGAGCGCGTCCTCCACCCGGTTCGCCTCGAGATACATCGTGCCGAGGTTTATGCGCGGCTTCGCGTACTTCGGGTCGGCCGCGATCGAAAGCGCGTACTGGCGAACGGCGACGTCCGGCATGCCGTTGCGCTCTCCCGCGAGGCCGTACGTGTAGAGGTATACGGCGTTCTTCGGTTCCGCGTCGACGGCCTTTTTCGCGTAGTCGAGCGCGACGGCTGGCTTTCCGAGGCCGAGCTGAACGGTCGCCATATTGTAATTCGTCATCGCGTCGTCGGAACCGAGCGTAAGCGCCTCGCGGAAATACCGTTCCGCGTCGGCGTACTTACCCGCCTTGCTGTATAGCGCGGCGAGCTCTCGCAAGGCCGAAACGTTCGAGCCCTCGAGGCCGAGCGCCGTCTGGTAACTCGCGACCGACGCGTTGAAATCGTTCTTTTTATCCTGGATACGGGCGATTTCGATGTAGGCCCGCGCGTAATTGGGCTTTATCTTTATCGCCGAGCGGAACGCGGCGATGGACTCGTCCAGGGAACCGAGCGCCTTGCACGAAAGTCCGAGATTGAAGAAGGCCGCGTCAAAGTCCGGCTTGAGCTTCGTCGCCGTCTGGAAACTCACGCGGGCGTCGGCGTATTTTTTTTGCAGGTATTGCGCCTTGCCGAGCTCGTACGCGTACAGGTAGTTTTTGGGGTCGAGTCGGACGGCTTCCTTTAAATCCGCGAGGGCGAGGTCTTTTTTCCCCTGGTCGCCGTATATTTCCGAGCGTACGAAACGGGCCGAGGCGAGTTTCGGGTCGGCTTCCGAAGCGAGGTTGGCGTACTCGAGGGCCGATGCCAGCGACTCGTTTTTCACGGTGCTATCCGTCGCGCTTTGGGCGATCGAATAGAGAGACTCCGCCATTTCAACGTACTTTTGCGCGGCGAAGGCTTTTTCTCCCTCGGGAAGGGCCGCTGACGCGGCGTCGAAACTCGACTGGGCCGAGCGGAGGTTACCGGACGCGGCGCTCGTTTTTCCCTGCTCGATGAGCCGGTTAACTTCCGCGATCTGCTGTTGGGTCTTCGCGCCCTTCGCCGCGAGCTCCGCCTCGGCCTCCTTGCGCTTCGCTTCCTCGGCGGCGGCCAGTTCCTTTTTTTGCTGCGCGCTGTCGGCCGCCTCCGCCGACTGGTTTTTTTCGGAGCCGGCGAGCGAGCCCGTATCCGCCTGATTCGCCGCCGAAGGCGCGAGGGCGTTCGCCGCGGCGGTCTCTTTCGCCTTAAGGGCGGCTTGCCTTTGCTCGGCGGACATCGTCGAGGCCGCGTTTTCCGCGCGCGCGGCAGCGTCGGCCATGCGAGCGGCTAAACTCCGCGCCGCGTCGAGCGCGGCTTGCATCTCGGCGAGGTCGACGCCCGCCCCTCCCGCCTCGATGGCGTCCTTGGCCTTTTTAGCCGCCACGACGGATTCCAAAAGCCGCGACGCCTCTTCGTCGTCGGGATTGTCGATTAACAGTTTTTCCAAAAGCGATAGCGCGCGATCGAACTCGTCCTGGTCGACGTAGTTCTTCACGAGCGAGATGGTGTTCTGCCGTTGCCGATCGTGATTCGCCTTTCCCATTTTTCCGAAGGCGAACAGCAGTCCGATGATCGCCGCGACCGCGACGACGCCCCCGGCGACGCCGATGACGATTTTCCGTTTTTTGCTCACATTACTCAAGTTGTCCTTCCTCGTCATATTCCATAACGCTCTCGGAGCCAGCCGAAAGGGTACTTGCCCCGTCGACCGACTGCAGGGACGAAGACACTTCGTCCATGAGCTTTTTATACCGTTCATCCGCGGCGGCCTTCTCTGCGGCGGCGGCGGCTTTTTCCGCCTCGGCCACGGCTTTCGCTGCTTCCGCCCGTTGGGCCGCCTCTTGCGCGGATGCTTGCTCCTGATTCAATAACGCTATGAGCTTCGTGATCGGGTCCCGTTGCGGGCTCGCGGGGTCGAGCGTGAGATACATGGTATAGTCGTCGACGGCGCCCGCGAATTTTTTTTGGCCGACGCGGGCATTCGCGCGGTTGAGCCACGCCGGCGCGAACGCCGAATCGATCTCGATCGCCTTCGAGTACATGGTTTCCGCCTCGGAATAGAGATTTTGAACCGAATAGACCAATCCAGCGTTTGAAAACAGAACTTTACGATCGGCGCCGACGACCGACGAGCCGCGCATGTACGCGCCGATGGCGTCAGCGTACTTACCCACTTGCTGATAGCAAATGCCGAGATGGATAAAAACGCGCGGGTCGACCCCTGGCGCCAACGAGGCTTGATACAGCATCGGAATCGCCTCGGCGGGCTTATTCGCGAGATAGAGGCGCTCGCCCTCGGCGAAAAAATCGAGGGAAAACGCGCGAAAACCGGAGACGGCGAGCAATAAGACGCAGAGCGTTGCGATCCTTCTCATATTTGACAATACCCCACAAAAGCTATAGTCTTGTATCTATGTCATCAATGTTTATCGGTTTCATTTTGATTCTCGGTACCGGAGTCGCGTTCCTGCTCGTTTTTCTCGTAAAATCGTTCATTGCGCCCCAAAAAGTAGCCGGAATACAGAAGCTTCTTTCCGCCGGTAAATACGTCCAGGCGATACGTCAGGCGAAGGCGATGATCGCGAAAAACCCGCACGACGCGGAAACCCGCTATCTCCTCGGAAAAGCCTACCTCGCCGACGGAAAGTCCGAACTCGCGCTCATGGAACTCAAAAACGTCAACGCGACGGCGATTTTTTCGAAAACCATTCCGGAAGTCGAGTTTCGAAAAACGATAGCACAACTTTACCTAAAATATAACCAACCTGAGGAAGCTTTAAAAGAATTTTTGCTTTTGATAAAACTCGAGCCGTACCAGGCGGAAAATTACTATCAAGCCGCGGTATTGTTCGAGCAGCGGGACAACAGCGACCAGGCGCTTCAGCATTACCGAAAGGCGGTCGAGTCCGACCCGAAGCACGCGACCGCCCACGCCGCGCTCGGCTTCCTTCTTTTCAAAATGAAGCAAATGGCCGACGCGAAGCAGGAAATCGCGCTCGCGCTGAAAATGGACCCGAAAAACACGAAGGCTCATTTTTTCCAGGGAAAATTGCTGAAGGAAAGCCACGACTACGCGAACGCCCTCGCCGCGTTCGAAAAGTCGTTACGCGACCCCGATTACAAGCAAAAAGCCCTCGTCGAGCGCGGCTGTTGCTACCTTGAGGCGAATAGCGTCGAGAAGGCCATCCTCGAATTCGATCGGGCGATTAAGGCCTCTTCCGACGAGTCGTCGAACGACACGCTCTTCGCGCGCTATTTTCTCGCGTCCTGTTACGAAAAAAACCGGCAGATCGAGCAGGCGATCTCTCAGTGGGAAAAAATCTTCGCGCGAAAGAAAAGCTTCAAGGACGTCGGCGAAAAACTATCGCAATACCAAGAGCTCCGGTCAAATGACCGCATGAAAGAATATCTCACCGCGAACCGCGACGAATTCTTCGCCATTTGCAAGGCCATCGTCGGTACCGGGCTTGAGCTTGCCGTGCGCGACATCAAGGAAACGAAATTCGGGTGCGCGATGATCGCGGTTGAGGGCGACGCCGAAAAGTGGCGCAACGTCCGCAAGCAACCGCGGCTCATCCTCTTTTACCGAGATCCCAACTTAATAGAAGACGCTTTTATCCGATCCCTTCAGGAAGAGATGAAAAAACAGTCGATCATCCGCGGCATTATCATCACGAGCTCGGGCTTTACGCGGGCGGCCCTGGAGTTCGCCGAAAGCAGGCCCATAGAGCTAATCGGCAAGGATAAGCTCGAACAATTGCTTGGCGCCTCGGGGATCGGCGACTAGCGCGCATCGTCGTTATGAAAATACTGTGCGTCTCTGACCAAATTGATCCGCTCGTTTACAGCAACAACGTCAAAGAACGCTTCAAGGATGTGGACTTAGTCATTTCGGCCGGCGACCTACCCATGGAATACTTGGATTTTATCGTGTCATCGCTCAATAAGCCGGTATTTTTCGTGTTCGGCAACCATAACCTCAACGAGTACGGGCTCTACCATAAAGTAGCCGGGCAATACCACCGCGCCGACTATACCACCTCCTACCATGGAACGACGTACCTCGGGTTTAAGGCGTACCGGCAGAATGGGCTATTGCTCGCGGGCGCGTCCGGCTCGATTCGCTACAACAATGGGCTGAACCAATACACCGATCGGCAAATGGGGCGAAAGCTCCTTAGCCTCGTGCCCCGGCTGATTTTCAACAAAATTCGCTATGGTCGCTATTTAGACGTCTTCGTGACCCACGCTTCGCCCGAGGGCATTCACGATAAAAGCGACCCCTGCCATCGCGGCTTCAAATCGTTCCTCTGGTTCATGAAAACGTTCCGACCGAAATATCTCATACACGGACACATACATTTGTACGATTTGCAGGACGTTCGCGTCTCGACCTACCAGGCCACGACCGTCATCAACGCGTACTCACATTATAATTTAGACGTTGAGGTTTAGCGCTATGCAAGCAATATATAAAACCCAGGCCGGCGAGGACTTTAATAAAGCGCGCAACAAGGCCATTTTTAACGAAATTCAGAATTTTCTCGCGCCTGATAAGCGCCGGTTGCTTTCGTTCCACGACGTCAAGAAAATACTGAAACCGAAAAACGAGGTTTACGTGGGCGTTAAGACGGTGCCGATTGACCGCATCGCCGGCAGCGAGGGTCGGTATCAGGATTTCGACAACCATTTTCTCCCGAAAAGCGGCATGCTCCGCCAGCGTTGGGAGAGCGTCGACGAGGCGCACTTAACCGACATCGTGCTTCCCCCCATTCAGCTCTACGAAATCGGCGGGCTGTACTTCGTGCGCGACGGCAACCACCGGGTTTCAGTCGCAAAAGCGCAAGGCGTGACGTATATCGACGCGGAAGTCATCTCCCTGCAAAGCGAGATTAAGCTGAAACCCGGAACGAATCCCGAGAACCTCCGATCGGAGGTCATTAAGTACGAAAAAAGGGTTTTTTACGCCGAAACTTCTTTTGGCGACTTAACGGACTATTGGAATTTGGATTTCACGAGTCCGGGACAATACGATGTCATTTATAACCATATACTCGTTCATAAGTATTACATAAACGCGGACAAAGAATCAGAAATACCGTTTAACGACGCCTTACTGTCGTGGTTCCGCAATGTCTACCAACCGGTCATGCACGTCATCGCGAAGTACCGCCTGCTGAAAAAATTCCGGAATCGCACGCCAAGCGACTTGTACGTCTGGATCATTAAGCAATGGGACGAACTAAAGCAAAAGTACGGTGTTGAGTATTCGCTCGACGAAACGACGAAAAACTTGGCGAAGACCGCGCGCCGTTCGTTCGTTTCCCGCCTTAAGGCCGTTTTTTCCCGAAAACATGATTCTTGACGGCTGAAAATATCAATGGTAGACTAATTTCATAATGCGAATCCCGGTGCTCGATATGTTTGCGTTGATTCCGTTGATCCTATGCATGGTCGTGCAAGGGATCGTCTGTTATTTAACCGTAAAGACCTGGAAATCAAAACCTGATCAATACCTCCACCCATCCTTCTTTCGGGTGTTGGCCATTGTCGTCGGTTTTTTTGGTTTTAGCGCCATTCTAGCCGTATTCATCCCCAGCTTATTCCTGTTCGCGCTGTGCATCCTGTTCGCGAGCGCGATTTTGCTGTACGGAATCGCTAAATATTACGCTTTCTCCACGGCTCCCCCCGAAAAAGAGTCGCCGCCCGAAACCGGCGCGGAAGTCGAGTCTCCGAACGACGATACGCTCGTAAACCTCGGACTTGAATTCGTCTCGCACGTTTCAGGTTCCTTATCGCAAGAAATCGACCTCACTCGCCTGCTTGACTATATCAACGACACCCTCGTTTCTTCCGTTAAGGCGGATGGCGGCGTTATTTTCCTCACCGACGATTTTGAGGATATTATCGCCGTAAAGTCCTATAAGGGAAAATTTCCCCCTCCGTATAAACTGTCGGCCGACGTGCCCCATAAACCGGTCAGGGTCGAGACGAACTTTCGCTACGCGCAGTTTAGCCTCGGAGAGACCATTTTCGGCGAGGTAGCCGTTTCCGGAAAGCCCCTCATGATTGCGGACGGCTCAGGCGATGACCGAGTCTTCGCGAACGGGCCCGAGGACTTCCTGAAGCCCGGGAGCTACATCGTCGTGCCTCTTCGCGTGAACGACCGCGTCGTCGGCGTCGCGGGACTCGCCCGAATCCCGGAAAACGCAGCCTTTACCGACGTTGAATTCAAGAACGCGTCAACGCTCGCGACCTACGCGGGAGCCGCCATCAATAACGTATACGGCGTGCAAGAAGTGCTCGAGCGGGCGGACCTCGAGCGAGAGGCGAGCATAGCGGCTCAAATACAGAAAACGCTGCAACCGAAACGATTCCCCGAGCTTCCGGAAGTCGGCTTTGGGTCATTCTTTACCGCGACCAAGGGCGTTTGCGGCGACTACTACGACCTCATTTTAGCGCGCCGCGACCGTATTTCCCTCATCGTGGCGGACGTCGCCGGCAAGGGCATTCAGTCGAGCATGGTCATGATAATGCTCCGTTCCATCCTCCATCTCGTCACGAATACGACGAAATCGGCCGGCACGATCCTCGATTGGGTCAATAAGGGCATTACCGGCAAAATCGACATGGACCATTACGCTACCGTCGCGTTCGCGAGCTATAACCCCGCCGAGCATACGCTCGAATACGCGAGCGCGGGCCACCAACCCATGATCGTATGGAGAGCTTCCGCGAAAAAAACCGAGCTCATCCGGCAAAGCACCGATCCCATCGGCGTGGAACGTTCCTCGGTATACGCGGATTTATCGTTGACAGTCCAACCCGGCGATATTATTATGCTCTATACCGACGGCCTTATCGAGACGCTCAACCCGGAAGGCATTCAGTACGGCATCGACACCCTTTCGCGCGTAGTCGAGGAAAACAATTCTTTAACCGCGAAAGAGCTGGCTTCGCTGGTCAAGCGCAATCTCCAGGCGTTTGCCGGCACGGCGGGACAGCACGACGACCAAACGTTAGTGGTTATGAAGATTAAGGCGTAGTATTAAGAAAAGGAGCTGCACAGCGATGGAACTCAAAATTAGGAAAAATGGCGACGTGTACATCATAGACGTGAACGGCGAGATGGATTTGTACAATTCATACAAGCTGAAAGAACTCGTCATGAAGATGCTCGAGAAAAACGTCCAGGCCTTCATAATTAACCTTGAGCAAGTCGATTATATCGATTCGTCCGGAATCGGCGCTCTCATCTACATATGCTCCACCGTAAAAAAAATGAATCTAAAGCTCGCGATCACCAACATTCACGGTTCGGTAAAAAAAGTCATAGAACTCACGAAACTCATGGGATATTTCCCGATTACCAACAGCATAGAAGAAGCCCTCCAACAAATGGAAGGCTAACAAAGAGATTCCAGGAGTTAATGCGATGAATCCTATCAAAGAACTGAGAGCGGACGGGAGCAATCCGTTATTTGACAAGACAAACATGCTTTACAAGGAGTTTCCCTCCGATTTTAGGCAGATCAGGTATTTCACCTTGCTCATCGTTCAATCCGCGCCGCTTGAGATAAAGGAAATAAATCTGCTTGAACAGCAGATTAGCGAGATCATAAAAAACGCGGTAAAGCACGGAAACGAGTGCGACTTGAACAAAAAAGTCCGTGTGTGGTACTCGTTTAGCTCGACACACGCCCACCTCATCGTCGAGGATGAGGGAACCGGCTTTAAAGACATCGAGCAATGGAATGATTTCAATAAAAAGCGCCTTGAGTGCCTGTACCAGCAGGATTTCGAGCACTTAGGTTCCTTCGTCTCGTTCCGGACGAACAAAAGCGACGAGCAAGACGGGGGTAACGCTCTTTTTGCCGCGCTTGAATATTGGAACGGAGGGTTCGTGTATAACGATAAAAGGAACGGCGTCGCGATGCTCAAGAAATACCCGCAACGTCGGCACGGTATATCGATCGACGGAGAATAAGGGAGTAAACGGCCGGGAACGGCCGTTTTTTTATTGATACAGCGTGCGAAAAAGCCGTTCGTGCAAAAATCGCTTATCCTCGAGTTGCGCGGAGGACACATCGGCGCAGATAAGCGACAAATCGGCGTTAAGCGAGACTTTTCCCGTTATTTTCGCCGGGCAGGATACCGTTCGCGCCAAAAACAAAAACGAAAGCGAGAATGCGTCGGATGCATGGAATTTAGCGACAACCGCCGCGGGCGCGGAAAACGCGGTATATTCGCTATCCGCGTACAAAAACGCGGGGCCTGCGGCGAGCGGATCGCCCGTCGCGAGACGATCGGCGTAATCGGCTAACCGGAACGAAAGAACGCCCGCCGCAAGAGAGACGCCCGCGCGAGCGGCCCACTCGGCAGGTGTCTGCCCTAGCGCAAAAACGCGCTCCGGGTCGACGAATGTTTCGGTTACCGGGAACAACGGAGTATCCGCGACCTCAAAGGGTGGATCGCAATCGGCTATTCGCAATCGGCATTCCGCCCGACCTCGACCGTCGTCGCCAAACTTTTCGATTGAATCGGGTATTCGCACGCGAGCGACGCCGCTTCCATTCGATACGATTGCCGAGTCGAAGTGCAGCATCCTGAGCTGATGCCGAAAATGCACGCGAACCGGACCATCGGGGAACGAGCTTCCCAAAATGACCGAGTCCCCCTCGATTCCGTAGGAAGCCGAAGGCGCGATGAAGACGCTGTGGCCAATTTGGAGCGAGAGCGCCGGCAAGCGCTCCGAAACGATCTTAAGCACGTATTCGCGCTCAATTCGATTTAATAAATTTCGCATAGTCGGAACCCACAAAACTGACGTCGGAGACGAGCCAAGCGCCCCCGGAGCCGGAAAATAGCGCGGAAAGGACGAGATAGCCCGGATGCGCGGAATCTTTCGCTTGCTTCAGATTGACTCGGAAGAGAACCGTCGCGGTTTGAGACAGGGGAACCGTCTGCGGGGAATCGGACTCCGCGCCGCTATTCGCCCCTTCCAAAGCAGAAACCTGCTGACACGAAAAATAGACGGAGCTTACCTCGGGAAGCCGCGACAGGCGAAACGTCGTCACCGCGGCAAGGAAGCGCCTATCGCTCGCGCAAAGCTCAGGACTGAGCGCGCGCGAGGAAAGACCCGCGGCGAAAGAACGAGAGGCGACGATCAAAGCGTCGTCCATGCGCGAATAATCGAGCGAACCAATCCCTTCCAGAATGGGAAACAAAGCGGTGGAGGATGGCGGATCGAGCACCACGAGGGTTTCCATGGCCCCAGGAAGAGTCTGGGCATCGCGAGCGACGGCGGGGAGGGAATCCGCGTCCTGAACCCAATCGAACGCGGAAAAACGCCGCTCGGCCCGCGCCCGTACCGTTTCCGCGCCGACGTAGCGCGGCGCTATGAGGGAACCAATGAGTATGAATGCGGGAATACAACGAATACTTTTGGCCATCGCGAAACTATACCACGACCGGGCGGTTCTGGACAATCGAAGGTCATCCGTACTAAAGTAAGGATCGAGTAACCACTTTTGAGGAGAATTGCTATGGCGCTGACGCTTACGGAAAAAATACTGAAAAACCATCTCGCCGTCTCCGGCGCGACCCTGCCCGCCCGCGGTCAGGACATCGCGATCAGAATCGATCAAACGCTCACGCAAGACGCCACGGGAACGATGGCCTACCTTCAATTCGAGACCATCGGGATCGACCGCGTCAAGACGGAAGTTTCCGTTTCCTATATCGACCACAATACGCTGCAAGAAGACTATAAAAACATGGACGACCATCGCTACCTGCAGAGCATCGCCTCCCGGTACGGGCTTTGGTTTTCCCGTCCCGGCAACGGCATTTGCCATCAAGTCCATCTCGAACGATTCGGGAAGCCGGGCAAAACCCTGCTCGGATCCGATTCTCACACGCCGACCGGCGGCGGGCTCGGCATGATCGCGATCGGCGCCGGCGGACTCGACGTAGCCGTCGCCATGGGCGGCGGCGCGTTCCACCTGAACATGCCGAAAGTGAAGGGCGTCAAGCTCGTCGGATCGCTGGCACCGGGAATCTCGGCGAAGGACGTGATCCTCGAGTTGCTTCGGCGCGAGACCGTAAAGGGCGGCGTCGGTTGCGTGTATGAATATTTTGGCTCCGGCGTCGCCAACCTCACGGTGCCGCAACGGGCGACGATAACGAATATGGGCGCGGAACTGGGAGCGACCTGCAGCGTATTTCCCTCCGACGGCGCGACCAAGTTGTTTCTTGAGGCAATGGGCAGGGGTCAAGATTTCGTTCCGCTCGCGGCGGACGAGGGCGCCTCGTACGACGCCACCATCGAAATCGATCTCGGCAAACTCGAGCCCCTCGCGGCTTGCCCCCACTCTCCGGACGCGGTGGCGCCTATCGCCACGCTCGCCGGCAAAGCCGTGACGCAGGTCGTAATCGGCAGCTGCACGAACAGCTCGCTTTCCGATCTGACCGCCGTCGCCGCCATTATGAAGAGAAAAACCGTCTCGCCGGGAGTCGAGGCCGGCATCGCGCCGGGAAGCCGCCAAACCCTCATGCTCGCGGAAAAGTCCGGGGTACTCGGCGAGCTTATCCGCGCGGGATTCCGCATTCTCGAAAGCGCCTGCGGCCCGTGCATCGGCATGGGTTTCGCGCCGAACTCCTCCGGCGTTACCCTACGAACGTTTAACCGCAATTTTAAGGGACGGTCGGGAACGCCGGACGCCGAAGTCTATCTCGTTTCCCCGGAAACCGCCGCCGCCGCCGCGATAACGGGAAAAATCACCGATCCCCGCGAGAACGCGAGCGCCCTCATGGCCAACAAAAAAGACTTCGAAAGTCGGCAGGGATCGTTCGTCCGAGACGACGGAATGCTCATCGCGCCCATATCGCTTGAGGAAGCGAAGGGAGTCGAGATTGTCCGCGGGCCGAACATTAAGCCGTGCCCCTCGAGCCCGGCGCTCCCCGACACGCTGACGCTACCGGTTCTCCTCAAGGCCGGGGACAACGTCTCCACCGACGACATCATGCCCGCGGGGGCGAAAGTGCTTCCGCTTCGATCGAACATTCCCGAGATTTCGCGCTTCACATTCGAGCGCCTCGACGCGACTTTCTTCAACCGCGCGAAAAACGCCGACGGATGCTTCGTTCTCGGGGGCGAGAATTACGGCCAAGGGTCCTCGCGCGAGCACGCCGCGCTCGCCCCTATGTATTTGGGAGTCCGAGCGGTCATCGTGAAATCATTCGCGCGCATCCATAAGGCGAACCTCGTCAATTACGGAATCGTCCCCCTCGTGCTTGAGAATCCCGCCGATTACGAAAGGGTAAGCCAGGGAGACACGCTCGAGTTCGTCGGCATTCGCGCGTCGCTCGAGCAGGGAACGCCGTTTACCCTCGTTTGCGAGAAAGACGGTACGAAGGTGATAGCGAAAAACGATTTAGACGAGCGGTCGCGAAAAATCCTTCTCGCCGGCGGACTCGCCGCCCATACCCGCTCCGGCGGTCAATGACGAGACGACCGTGAATCCCTCGGCGAAATCGGCGGGCGGGCCCTACACGGTCGCGGTTCGCGACCCGGTATGGGGCCATATCTGGCTCACGGACGACCTCGCCGAGATAACGAGATCTGACCCATTTCTCCGACTTTCGAGAATTAAGCAGCTCGGCCCGGCAGAATTCGCGTATCCCGGGGCGACGCACACGCGGGCCGCGCACTCGCTCGGCGTCTACCATGTGGCGCGCCGGATGCTTGACGCACTGATCGCGCGCGGGGCCGACGAGTGGGTTACGCCCGTCGGATGCCGATCATTTTTAGCCGCGGCGCTCTTGCACGATATTGGTCATTTTCCCTTTACTCACTCGCTCAAAGAACTCCCCCTCGCGAATCACGAATCGCTAACCGCGCGGGCGATACTCGCCGAGCCGCTGAAAACGATGATCGGGCGATGCGGCGCCGATCCCCATCTGTGCGCCGCCATCATCGACGAGGATCAGCCGGGGGTTGTCGATGGGGAACGCGCGTTTTTCTCGAAAATCCTGTCGGGTGTCTTAGACCCGGATAAACTCGACTACCTTAACAGGGACGCGTACTTTTGCGGCGTCCCCTACGGCATACAGGATGCCGACTACATAATTTCGCAAATCCTTCCCGACCGCGAGCGAGGAATCGCCCTCCCCGCTCGGGCGATCATGGCGCTTGAAAGCGTCCTATTCTCGAAGTACCTGATGTATCGCGCGGTGTATTGGCATCGACCCGTTCGCGTAGCCACCGCGATGATGAAAAAATCCCTGCACGCGGCCCTTTCGAGAGGCCTTATCTCGCCGGAGGAGCTATACGACCAAGACGACGTCGGCATATACGACGTCATCGCGCGCCGCGACTATCCCGAGCGCGAGGTCGCGCTCGCCGTTCGAAAGCGAGAGCTCTTCCGCGTTATCGCGGAATACGCCCTTGACGAAATTCCCCGATACGACCGCGCGGTTGAGACGCTCGAGGGGAGGTTCGTCGCGGAAACGCGCGCGGCGGGCTATCTTACCGCCGCGATCGGGGAGGCGGTCGACGTGTCGGCGGTCCTCATCGACATTCCCGAGAATATCTCGTTTGAGTCCAGCGCTTGCGTCATCGGCGATACGGGCGCGACGCCGGAAGGGTCCACCGTTTTTACGCGCGACGTCATCGCTCGCTTTGTTTCGTCCATTCGCGTCGCGCGCGTCGCCGTTTTGCCCGCGGTAGCCGCGAGGCTCGCCGAGAAAGGACAACTCAAGCGTCAACTTGCGGAATGTTTCGCCCTGCGCTAAAATATAGTAAGATCTTAAAAACGCCCGCGCGGAGGGAAACGCATGAACGTCCATAATACCATGGAAGAACTAGTGATCGGCGAAGTGAATAATCTTTTTGACGCGGCAATCGAGAATAAGGCGCCATGGCTTTCGTGCAGTTGCCCGCAATGCCGACTCGATACCATATGCTACGTTTTAAACCGCGTCGCTCCGCGCTACATAAAATCGGGGCGGGGATTGGCGCACACGCAGACCGAGGAATGGACCGATAAGGCGCAAGTAATGGCGGACGTGAATCGGCTGGCTATGGACGGCATGCGCCAGGTAAACTCGGCCCAAAGGCCGCACTCCATCGACATAACGAACCTGCCCGAGTCTCCCGTCTTTAACTTTCCCACGTTCGTCGGAAGGATTCTTGACGGTTCAACGTTCGAGCCGGTGAAGGATCTCTCCGTTCAACTGACCATCGACGGCGAACCCGCCGAGTCGATCGACGCCACGTGGGAGAATCCCTATCACATCACCGAGCATACGCCCGGCACCTTCACTTTTTGGATTAAGCCGATCGGCGCGAAAAAAGAAGGCATAAAGAAAGTCTTTTCGTTTGGCATCCATGCGGAGAAAGAAGGGTTCGACCCCATCGAATATTACTTTGAGTCTGGCATCACGAGCGAAGCCGTGCTTAGGACAGCCTATACGACCGAGCACTCCTACATATTGCCGAACTTGCACTTGTTCCCGGTCTCGAATGAGCTGGCCAATATGCAGGATTGACAGAACAGTGACGTTTTCGTAAGATATCGCTTCATACGGGATGTAGCCTAGGGGCTAAGGCGTCTGGTTTGGGACCAGAAGATCGGGGGTTCAAATCCCTCCATCCCGATTTTTTTATAAAAGATTCGCCTTTTGAAGTCTAATCGCAGTGCGTTTATAATTACCGGACAGTTTAGGGTGTAATGGCATCACTCCGCCACCGAATGATAGAACCGTTTTACCGGTAAAACGCTTTATCAAAAATGAATTACCACTAATACCACTATCGGGCACAAGACTGTGCTCCGGAAGCTCAATCCGCCGGAGCTTGCCGTTGAAAGGGAATCCTCAGCAATGAATGCAACCGAAAGGGATGTTCTCGACAGAAGTTCTTCGAGATCAGGCGTAACTTCCAGACTTACCGCTCCAAAGCTCCGCTTGCCAAAGGTCGAAGGCCAAAGAATTCTCAGACACATCGAGTCCCGGAAAAAACAGAAAAAACTTTTCTCGTCTGTCGTATGGATTCTCGTATGCACGGATAGCTCAAGGTGAGTCAGCGATTGGCGCTCCGAAGTATCAACGCAAAAGCAGGCGCCGTCCGTGGCGTCCGGCAACGCCAGATAGGGTTGTGTTTACCGGCGAACTCGTTGCCCTTGATACGTATATGGTCGGTATCGAGCAAAGGAACCGGAAAGGTTTATTTTTCAAAAGGACCGTTAACCCCGGTACGAGTTCTGAACGATAAAGAATTGCCGTTCCATGAAGAGCGTGAAGTCAAAGGTCCAACGGTTCTCTCAGCGATAACTGCAGAGAACATAACGGTCATCCCGATCAACACCCCTTCGAGATTTTCCTCCAGCTTGAAACTATAGAGGATCGAAAAAGCTGCTGTCCGGCTCCCGCAAACCAACGGTACCGTTGAACGATTATACCGCCACCGCTCGATGAATATTTCAGCGTACAGGTTCGAATCACGGTCCATGACTGCATCGAGGAAATGCAGAACGACCTCGACGAGTATCTCAAATTGTATGATGATGAACGTGCGCATCAAGGCCGAAATATGAATGAACCGACGCCTGATAAAACCTTTGTAGAAGGTATCAAACCACAGGGCAAGGCGGATGAGGAGGCCTTCTGAGGATCCGGCTTCCGGATGAGACTGCAGGTAATTACTCGCTTAGCACAACGAGCGCTTTCAAGCAATCTTGAATTTTCCGACTTTTTCCTTAAGCGCCGCGATGCTTTCTTTATTGCTTTGCGCAATCTTATTAACCGCTTGAATAGCAGTTGTTATTTGCGTGATTCCAGCCGCCATTTCAGTCATGCTACCGGAAACTTCCTCAGTGATCTGTCCAAGAGCCTTACTTTCACTTACGACTTCTTCACTTCCGGTAAGCATCTCGTCTGATCCAGATTTTACTTGCGAGGTTATTTCGTTTAATTGAGCTATTGTGTTCAGTATCTCCGTACTACCCGCGCTTTGTTCATCCATAGCACGTCGAATACCATCCTCAAGTTCGGATAATTGCTTAATCTTAGCGTCGATTTCGCTAAACTGTTTTTGTACCACGTCAGAAGAGGTCATAATTCTTCCGATTGAAGACTTCATCGTATTTAATACTTTTGAAATTGTTTTCGCTTGTGACGACGCCGATTCAGCCAATTTTCTTATTTCATCGGCGACGACCGCGAATCCCTTTCCTGCGTTTCCCGCATGCGCGGCTTCGATAGCCGCGTTCATCGACAGAAGATTTGTTTGGCTCGCTATAGTCTGGATCATATTGCTTATTTCTATAAGGCCCTCGGAATCATGAGCTATCTGTCGAATATCTTCCGAAACCTCAGTTAAATCGGCTTTTCCCTTTTCCGCAGAAGTAGTCAATTCCAGTATATTAGTCGCATTCTGCCCAAGAGTTCTCGAGACGGAAGAGATATTCGCTATCATCTGTTCAATCGCCGAGGATGATTGTGAAACGCTATTCGCTTGATTCGCGACGTAATTATTAAGTTTTTCTATATTGTTCGTAATCTGCTCCATCGTTGAATTCGTCTCAACGACGCTCGCGGATTGATTAATCGTCTGATTTTTAATGCTCGAGATATTCGAGCTTATTTGATGCACCGATGCCGCCGTTTCGTTCATATTTGATGAAAGCTCAATCCCTATCTCAGAGAGGATTGCCGATTGTTTATCAATCTCAACAACCAGGTCTTTAACTTTATCCAGCGTCATATTGAAATAC
>QKAR01000112.1 GCA_003246335.1 Spirochaetales bacterium
TCATCGCGAATATTTGCGACGACTTCATCGAGCTTCACGGCGACCGTTTCTTCGGCGACGACCAGGCGCTCATCGGCGGCATCGGTTTTATCGACGGAATTCCCGTAACCATCATCGCGAACCAGAAAGGCCGCAATCTCAAGGAAACCATGGCGCGCAACGGCGGCATGGCGAACCCGGAGGGCTATCGCAAGGCGCTCCGGCTCGCGAAGCAGGCGGAGAAATTCCATCGTCCCATCATCACCTTTATCGACACGCAGGGCGCGTATCCCGGCGTTGGCGCGGAAGAGCGCGGCATCGGCGAGGCGATCGCGGTGAATCTGCGCGAATTCAGTCAGCTTAAAACCCCGATCATCTGCGTCATCATCGGCGAGGGCGGGTCGGGCGGAGCTCTCGGAATCTGCGTCGGCGATAAGGTGTATATGCTGGAAAACGCCGTGTACTCGGTCATCTCTCCGGAAGGTTATGCGTCGATCCTCTTGCGCGACGCCTCACAGGCGAAGCATGCCGCCGCGATGATGAAAATAACGAGCGAAGACGTACTCGCGATGAAAGTGTGCAACGGCGTGATCCCCGAGCCGGAAGGCGGCGCACATCTCGACGCCGCCGAGACCAGCCGCAGGATAAAGGAAGTGATCGTTCGCGACCTCGCCGACCTCATGCCCCGAAACCCCACGGTGCTCGTTCGCTATCGGAATCAGAAAATCCGAAAATTCGGGCACTTCACGGAGTAGCTCCCCGATCTTTCGCGCCACGCCTCGACTTGGTCAAAGCCCCGCAGTTTTCTGCGGGGTTTTTTTATGCTTAGAAAACTTGTTCGGACTCGTTCGTTCGAACCGAATCCCCTCCATGCGATTATTCGCTTCCAAGAAAACTTTGTCCCGATTTTCTAAATCGAGACGATGGACTTTGCCTCCGCGTGGTACACCGATGGCGAATGGTAATTGGAGGGATTCATGAGACGAATGATATCGGTTTCGGTTTTTTTAATAACCGTAGCCGTGTGGTGTCAGGCTGAGGGATGGAGACTGGATATCGGCGGCGGCTTGAACTTCGGGGATGACTACCCGGGCTCAAATTCTTACGGGCTGTCGCCGCTCCCGATCGTTGAGGCGCGATACGTCGGCGACTCGGCGGAATTTTTCGCGGGAACGCTGAACGGCGTCGGAATGGACTACTCGGTGGGCGACTCGGGTTTTGACGGCTCGGTAGGCGTCGACTTCGGCGAGTCGCGGGACGGCGATATCGAAAACTATGTTCGGGGCTTTGGCTCCCTTGGGTGGTCCCGTTCGCTGATGAATCTCACCGCGGAAGCTTCATACTATCCGATAGAGTTCGATGGGCGATGGCGTCAGGGGTTTTGCCTCGAGCCTACCGTTTCCTTTTGCGTGCCGTTTTGCGCGAACCTGCATGCCGTGACAATAAAGGCCGGAGCCTCGTTTATGAACGGGGAGTATTCAAAGGCGTGGTTCGGATCGGATGAGGTGTTGCTTGGTCCGAGAAGCGCGTTCCTAAAGACCGATATCGCTTTGCGCGGATTGCTTCCCCATACGATGCTTTGCGGTTCGTGCTCTATCGAGCGGCTCGTTGGGAACGCGGCGTCGAGCGAGCGAACGAAGAGCGCTTTTTCGTATTCGACGTCGATTTTCGCGGCCTATCGGTTCAAAAAAAGATGAGCGCCACCATGAATAAAAAAACCGCGCTCGCGGCTTTTGTTTTTGCGCTTTCGCTTGAAGCGTCCTTCGCGTCGGGCTCAAGCGATGCGGCCACGCCGATACGCGACGGCTCGTATATCGTCGACGGCTATGGGTATGCCGTCACCGTCGATGGCGGAGCTATTTCGGTGTTCGACTGCTCTTCGGTTAGCAGGATTGAAATGCTTCGCGGTAAGATCGACGGTCGGGGCAACGCGAAACTCGCGCCGTCGGGAAGTTCGGGTTTACTGGCTCGGCTTACGGGCAACGCGGTCACCGCGAAAGTTTGCGAGGGGCATCTTTGGGTTTTTGACGATTCCTTTAAGCTGATCCCGGTTGACCGACTTGACGCCGTCGATATACGGCGACCGACGAAAGACCCGGCGATTAATTACGAGGTTTTCTGCCGGGACGTCGGGGAATACAGCATCGCTTTCTTGCATCGACCCAGTCTTGACTGGGCGGCTCTGTGCGCGGCTAACCGAGAAAAGGCGATGCGCGCGTCGAATGACGAGCTTTTCGACCTATGCGCCGGGATGATTCGGGAGCTTAGGGACGGGCATACGACGATTTCCTCGAGTTCTCGCTCTGCCGATTCTTCCGTAGCCACGGCGTTTGAGCGCGATCTTCTGCGAGGCGGCTCACGCCCGTTCAAGGAAACGGTTATGGCCCGTCTGGAAAATATCGGGAGGGGAAAAACGAAGCGTATCGTTTGGGGAACGATACGGGGCACGCGGTGCGGTTATATGGTCGTGGCGGGACTGCATAACATGACGGCGTATTCGTTGTCCTTTGAGGAGGAATTTTCCGCCGTGTCCTCCGACGTCGAGACCGCCGCCGATTATCTTTCGTCCCTCGACGCGGTAATTCTCGATCTTCGGATCAACGGCGGCGGGTACGACGCCTATGCGGAAAAAATCGCCTCGATATTCGTCGGTGAAAAAACCGTGTCGTGCTCGGTTCAGTACCGAACGGGAGCGCTCGGCGATTGGTCTGTGCCGGAGATTCGGTCTATCGATCCGTCTCCGGTAAACTGCGCCCACCTCCCGCTCGCTATTCTCGTCAGCCCGCTTACCGCTAGCGCCGCGGAAGTGCTCGTCCTACCGCTTCTGTACCGTCCCGCGACGGCGATAGTCGGCGAAAGGACAGCCGGTTGCTTCTCGGACGCGCTGGAGAAGGTATTGCCAAACGGATGGTCGCTGACGCTCTCGAACGAACGGTATCTCGACGCGCGCGGAATCGACCGAGAGCAGATCGGCATCGAGCCAAATGTTCCGGTCAGCGTTCGGTATTCAGATTTCGTCGACGGTTACGATCCCTGCGTTGACGCGGCGCTACGCGCTTTAGGGGACTTGGAGGCGAGCCGAAACTCGACCGGCGATATTTTCGCCGCCTCTCGAAAACAACGGTAGAAAGCCGATTTCGAGCTGAAGCCCGATTCGAGGGCAACGCGCAAAACGGTGTAGTCGGTTTCGGCAAGAAGTCGCTTTGCCTCTTCCATCCTTCGTCCGTTGATTACCGCGGTAAAATTGTCGCCGAATTGCTCGTTGACGAAAAGCGTGACGTCGTGCGGCGGAGCGCCGACGAGATCGGCGAATTGGGGAAGCGTGAGCGAATCCTCGTTCCATACGCGCTCGACGTCAAGGAGATAAGAAATTTTTTCGTGAAGGTTTTCGTCCGCCGCGATTTTTCTCCGGCGGCGGGCGCTCGCGCTTTCGCCACCGCATGCGCTTTCGCTATCGGGGCGCGTTCCATCGATGGGGGAAGTGATCGCGCCGCTGGGCTGATTCTGCTCCGGATTTTTCTCGAGGTCCTCGAGCCGCCATTTGAGACGGTCGAATCTCCCGATCGCGGTCATTCCCAAAGCGGCGGTCATCGCGAAAAAGCCGATTTGCGCGATCGCCAGTTCCGTAGATCGGTTGGAAAAATCGGAGTAAACCAAATCAAGCGCCGCGCAGACCGCGAAAACGAGTATGCCCGCCGCGACGAGTCGGTTGCTTTTTTTCCTGACGAACGCCCGCGGCGCGAGATAGATTAAGGCGCCGAGACAAATGGCGATCGAGAGAATGTCGCTTGCGATGTAGATGGCCGCGTAAAACGCTCCGGAAAAGAACGTGATCGACAGAATCGAAAACCCCGAGGCGCAGGAGGCTTCGATGAAAAGGATTGTCTTAGCTGCGGAGACAAACCGGTTCCTGATGAAAACGGTTTCGGTTATGAACGCGAGCACGAGGGGCGTAAGAAAAAAATACGCGCAATCTTCCAGAAGGCTTACGGCCCAGTAATTCCGCGCGTACAGGATGAATAGCGGCGTCCCGAGCGAGTACACGAGCGCAAGCGCGAGATTCAGAAAACCGAACGTGATCGTCCTTGAGGGGAACCCGCTTCTCCTCCTCAGCGCGAATGAAAACGCGAAAACGCCGAATAATAGCAGGTTAAGCGCCGACAGCGCGATTCTCAGCGCGCTTTTTTTCGCCGCCGCCTCAAGCAATGCCCTTTCGTTCCCTAACGCGGCGTATGGGCGGGCTACCCCGTTTCTCGTTTTCAAGAGTGCGTCGATTTCGACGCGGTCGCCTTTTTGCGGCGTAAAACTGAGCAGCGCGAATCGCGGCGCGGCGCAGAGGGCCTTTCTCTCCTTCGACCCCGCTTCATAGAGGCTCTTCCCTTTCGCCGACAGGCGAATCCAGGTGTAAATGTAAGGGGTTCCCAGCAGCAACCCTGTCGTTCCGTCGACGTAATCGGCGGCGAATGAAAACTCAACCGGGCCGGCGTTCGCTGCTGCAAGCAACCCCTCTTTTTCGTAAGCTTTTCCGTTCAGCGACCATCGTTCGTCGGGGACGGCGAAATAGCCCTGGGGCTGAAAACTGCAGCCGGTGAGGATGAGTGCGGCGATTAGCGTTACGGTTACCGTCCGAATTATGGTTTGTCGCATAAACGATTCTGTAACATTATACCTTTTTTGAGGATTCGTCTTGCGAAGTAAGGCCGTGACGAAGATGCAAATGAGGTGAGGCGATTTTCACGCGTCAGTACGGCAATGCCGTCGGCGTTACTGCGGGGCTTTTTCCTTGAGCCAAGCGCTCGGAGACATCCCCTCGCGGCTTTTGAAAATCTTGCTGAAATGCTGAATGTTCGAGAAACCGCTTCCGAAAGCCGATTCGGTTATATTGTGAGCGCCGTTAAACATGAGCGTTTTCGCGTGATCTATCCTCACGCGATTAATGTAGTTAAGTGGGGTTTCGCCCGTGTACTTGAAGAAAAGAACCGGGAAATAATTGTACGAGATGTTCACCCGTTGACAGATCGCCTTGACGGAAAGGTCGGGGTCCGCGAGGTTCTTCTGGATGTGCTGCACGGCGAGCTTGATGGATTCCCAGTTTTTGAACTTCAATTCCTCTCCATCGCTTTTAAAGTCCCCGTGGGCGTACGCGCAAAACAGGCCGACGATCGCCTGGACGAGTCCGTCGCACGCGATTTTTTTTTCGTTTTCCTGCGCGGGCGCCGACCAGAGTTCGCGGACCATTCCGGTCAGGACCGTAATGTCCTTGAATTTCGATTTCGGCAGGTGTATCACGTGCTCGAGTTCCATCGGCTCAAGGCTTCCCGTCCTGTCGAGAAAATGAATCACCGTCATATCGATCGACTGTTGATTGCTTATCGCGTGCAGCGTTTTCGGCGGAATGACGATGACGTCCCCGCTCCCGATTTGGAATATTTCTTCCTCGTTTTGGTACGTGAGCGATCCTTTCTCGACGATATGCATGACGTGCTCGAGATCGATGAACGATCCCATCGTCGGATTGAGGCAATCCCTTCTCACGATTTTCGTCTCTAGTTCCATTTTCCCTCGACACGTAAAAAAAGATAAAAAAATCTCGATATATTTATTATGAAAACCATTATATCATAAAAAAAGACAACTTATCGTAAGAAAACGCAGGTTGACGCCTTCGATTACCCGATCCAATACTGAGGTCATGCGTTATAGCGAGGAGGCGCGATGAAAAGCGTGCTGTTTAAGTCACCGGGCGTCGCGGAGTTAGCTGACGGCGCCCTGCAGGAAAACACCGAGAAAAATCTCATTCGTACGACGTTCAGCATCGTGAGCCCGGGAACGGAGCTCGCCATCCTGACGGGAAACGAGGGTTGGGCCCCATTGCCCTACGTCCCGGGCTACGGGTCGGTAGGCGTCGTCGAAAAGCCGGCGGCCGGCGGGCGCGTCCCCGGTGGGTCGCTCGTCTTTACCTACGGGAAGCATAGCTCGTTGGCGTTTGACGATACCGTGTGCGTTCCGGTCCCCGAAGGCTTGGCGCCCGAAATCGCGGTGTTCGCGCGAATAGCGGCCGTCTCGATCACGGCTATCCGCTGTTCCGAAATCGAGCTCGGCGATAGCGTTTGCGTGTTCGGCGCCGGCCTCGTCGGGAATTTCGCCGCTCAGCTTGCCCGCGCCTCCGGCGCCCGGGTGACGGTCGTCGACCCGAGCGAGCGGCGCAGGTCAATCGCCTTGGAGTGCGGCATCGAGAACGCGATTCAACTCGATCAACGCGGAATGGAACGCGTGATGGAGATAACCGAAGGAAAGAAATTCAACGCGGTCATCGACGCGACCGGCATCACTAAAGTGATCGAAGGCGCGATTACGTGCGTCGGAAAAAAAGGAGAGCTTATCCTGCTCGGAAGCCCGCGCGGCGCCTACGAGACGAACTTGACCGGATTCCTGAACTACTCGCACCTGTGTCCCGAAAACGTGACGATAAAGGGAGCGCACGAATGGCGCTATCACGTATGCAAGGATCCGTCGGAAATCTATAAGCATTCCATAGAGCGAAACATCGAGATCATCTTTGGCTTGATGATGGACGGACGGCTTCAGGTTAAACCTCTTTTAACGCACAAGGCGAACCCGGCGGACGCACAAAAAATCTACGACGGTCTCAAGAACGACAAGGATTCCTATCTCGGCGTGGTTTTCGACTGGAGGGCCATCGACAAATGAAGCACAAAATCGCAATCGTGGGCGCGGGTTGGATATCGGATTTTTACTTTCAGGCGTACGAGCGGCTTCGTGACTCGTTTACGCTCGCCGGATGCGTCGGGAATCCATCTCCGGAAGGTCAGGCGCGACTTAAAAAAAGATGCGACGGGTGGGGCGTCGCGGCGTATGCCTCCTTCGAGGATATGCTCGGAGACCCTTCCGTCGATTGCGTCGGCATCCTGTCCCCGACGACGCAGCATTTCGCCCAGGCTAAGGCCGCGCTCGCGGCGGGAAAGAACGTTCTCGTTGAAAAGCCCGTCGCCCTCGTTCCCGGTGAATTGGACGAACTGAGCGCGGTCGCGGCAAAGGCGGGGAAGGTGATTTTCCCCGGCCACAACTTCGTGTATCGCCCGGTCGTCCGCAAGGCGAAAGAGATTATCGATTCTGGCGCGCTCGGGACGATTTCGTACGGGAGTTTTAGGGCCGCGCACTTTATTCCCCCGGAACACGCGGCCGGTTGGCGCAGCAAGTTCGAGTACTCGGGCGGCGGGGCCATGATGGACAGCGGCACGCATCTCGTGTACCAGTCGCTCTATTTGCTGGGCAAGCCGCAATGGCTTGGCGGCTTCAGCGCCTCGAAGCATTATACGTCGATGCAGGGCGAGGACGTGTGCCAGATATCGCTGCAATATCCGGACGGTAAAATCGGGCAGATATTCCAGTCGTGGGCTTCGGCCGACGACACCGCCGGAGAGATCAGGATCGAGGGCGACAAAGGCGTGCTCGTCATAACGGACGCTCTTCGCCTTAACGGTTCGGTGATCGAGGACGATTCCTCGTATCAAAGCTCGTTTTATCATACGCTTAAGTCTTTCGGCGAGGCAGTCGACGGAGCCGGAGCGATCCTTTCGAACGTTGACATGGCGAAAGAAACGCTTCTATTAATCGAAGCCGCGTATGAGTCCGCGAGAACGCATAAAATGATGGAGTTTCGTACGTGAGAGCATCGCGATAGTCGTGATGGGGCGACGCCATTTTCCCGTCGCGCGTGGAGGCTTCGCGTGCGATGCCTTCAAGGAAAGCACAGGAGGAGATTTCGTATGACAGGAAAAAAAGCTTGGAAGATGGCGGTCGCGCTCGCTTTTATGGCGATTGCGATTCCTTTCGGTTTCGCCGGCGGAAAAAAAGACGGCGATAAGCCTGCCGCTAAGGCGAAGATAACTTCGATACATTTCATGTCACCGGCCTTAGACGACGCGAACAGCAAGGCTTATGCCGCGACTATGGCCGCGTACCGCGCGTCGCATTCCGACGTTACCGTTTCGGACGAATTCATCCAGCACGATAATTACGAGATGAAACTCAAGACCATGGTCGCGTCGAAGGAACTGCCCGACGTGTATTACGCGAAGCCTGACCTCTTTGGCGTTCTCCGCGAAAACGATCTTATCATGCCAATCGACGACATTCTCAAAAGCGATCCCGCGTTTTTTAATCTCTACAAAAAGGGAGCTTTCACCGACTTTACGCAAAACGGCAAAGTCTGGGCTTTCCCGTTCCAACTCCAGTCGAACCAGGTCGTGTATTACAATAAAGACATTCTTAAAAAGGCCGGGTACGACAAATTCCCCGCCACGATGGAC
>QKAR01000128.1 GCA_003246335.1 Spirochaetales bacterium
GGCGTCTCGTTCGCTTCATGGACGAGCTTGAAGGGGTCGCGGTCGAGTTCCTCGCGGCGCACGGCATAGCGCACGGCGATACGCATTGATTGGAGCACGACATTCGACCGCCTGCCGCTTATCCCGTGGCTCCCAAGCGCCCATACTTGCCAATCGAGAATTATGCCCGTGGTAATCTCGCTCAAATGCTTCCCGGCAATCCGCTTGAACGGGCGAACGTGGCGCGCTACGTCGGCGTGATTCATTTTTATATAGTTGGCCGATAACGGTTTTCTCGAAAGTAGCTCGCGTTCCCGTGCATAGGGCGCGTCAGCCTGCCAGAACGATTCCAGGTAGTCGCAGAAAAGCGGGTCGTCATTATTTTCCCGCCTGGTAGCGAATTCCTCTAGCATAATCCGGGCGGCGGTTTCCGCTTCGGCGCGGCGTTCCCGGCGTCCTTCGGGTTTAACGCCGGTCGAGCGCGTAAGCGTGTACCGCTCGCGTTCGGCGTCCCAAAATTTGACGTACCAAAATTCGCCGTTTTTTGTTGTCCTGCGGAAAAGAGAGAAGGGCGCGTGATTTAAAATAGAAACCGGGCGCATTATCAGCCATCCTTTTTGTGGCCTAAAACGTTTAAAAGGTGCGTCTTAGGGTGCCACTAAAAAAAATTACGTGATAACCGCCCGGTTTCGGGTAGGCTATATCATTGCCTAGTAAAGAATTGCGGCGAAGAAGACTTGAACTTCCATGGGTCGCCCCACTAGCACCTCAAGCTAGCGTGTCTACCAATTCCACCATCGCCGCAGTTAGCCGACGCGGCTTAACGTCGCGTCGACGAGAGACACCATACCAACGGAAAGGAAAAATGTCAATACGACGCATTCATTTTCGTTGGATGTTTAATTAGACGCTAGCCTTCCACAGACCGTGAAGGTTGCAATACTCGTACGCGGCGATGGGTTTTTCGTCTGCGGTGAGCGCGAAGGTCGTTTCGGGTTTATCGCCCGGATTCAGGCAGTTGCGATGTCCTCCTTTCGAGGTTTGGAGGTATACCCACTGGATCGAGTGCTCGGCGGTCATCGGATGCTCGACGGCCCCGACTTTCACCGTGACGATGTTTCCGGAAACCGTAATAACCGGGACATGCTTTTCTTTCGCGGCGTCAACGGTATTGGGGACCAATTCCGTCATCTCCTCGCCGCAGCAGACCATTTTCGCGCCGGACGCGTGGATCATTCCAACGAGATTCCCGCATTTTTTGCACACGAAAAATTTTGGATCACAACTCATGTTCACATCTCCTTGTGTTAGTATTGCGTATGGATTAAATATACATAATCCACTCACTTGACGCAAATGAAAAAAAAAAGTAATATAACCGAGCCTTCGCAAGACAGGCAATCGGGCAACTAGCTCAGCTGGTTAGAGTATCACGTTGACATCGTGGGGGTCACTGGTTCGATCCCAGTGTTGCCCAGACCGGGAAACCTTCGGGTTTCCCGGTTTTTTTTTCATTCGCGCGCCGCGTTCCCCGCGTCATCATTACACCGCGGTTTCAAAATGCATTCTGGCATCGTTTGACTTGACGGCCCGAACGTATCGCGAGAGGGCATGGTTAATTTCCTCCTTTAAATGCGCCTCAAGCTCGGTAGGGGAGGGTCGATCCTCCCCATTCGGCATTTTCGGTTCGTCGATTTTAGCGAACAGAAGGGGAATCTCTACTCCGAGCACTTTCGAGAATACGTCGATAGTGTCGAGCGAGACGCCCCGCGTGCCGTGTTCAATGTGCGTCATGAAAGCCGGTGAAATGCCCACGCGACGGGAAAGTTCCGCCCGTGTCCATCCGTTGCGGACTCGAAGGTCCGTAATGTTCTTGCCGAAAAGTGTTTTTACGTTTTCCATACGATAATTGTAGGGTCAGTTCGATGAGATTGAGGCGTTATAGATCCCCTAACCATCGTCATAAAACGAGGGTTAGGGCTTTTTTTTAGGGGATTATGCTGTTACAGGAAGAAGTATTTCAAAATGAGGCTTACCGATCCGGTTTGGTCGCTGACGTCCGGCGCGTTTTTATATTGTGCGTTTTTGAGGTACAGGTTTCCCGCTACGCCGCTTGAGAGGTTTTTCGCGATGAAATGCTCCCATGAGGCGCTTACGATTGCGATGCTCGTTAGGCCCTCCGACCCACCGTCGGGTACGGACGCCGGGATGGTCGTCATGCCGTACCAAGCGCCTCCTACGTTAAACGTGCCGATTTTTCTGCTCCCGATCGCGAAATCCGCCTTGGCGGAAACTCCGGTCCCCATGTCGTAGTCCCGACGCTCTTCGGTCGCCGCGGGAACGTTTCCGTATCGGAGAAAAATATAGTCGCTCGTGGCGAGCGGAAGCCAATTGAGGTGCAGTTTGAGGCTGAGTTCAAGGCCTTTCGTGAGTTTGTCATAGCTTTTCAGGGTGAATCCGACGGCGTTGGCCGAAAAGTTGATGTCATTCGAGTAGATGACGTCATAATGCAAACTCGCCCCGAGGCTCAAGCTGTGGCTTTCGTCGTCGATCGGCGCGCGGGAAAAAAGCGCGCCATCCGAGAATAACGACGCCGAATACCCGTTCGGTGAAAACATTCCGTTGAAATGAAGCTCAAAATGGGTGAATGGAACGTCGGTGTCGAGGCCGAAAGGGTCGCCGTAGATGACGTCGACGGCGAGATTTCCCATCACGGAATTGCCGGCTTTTTCGCGGCGATAGCCGTCTAAGTCGCGGCGATTGTTGAGTATGCCCGCCTGGATAGTGAAACCCGATTTCGTTATGCCCGAATTCATCCGCTCGGGCTTGGATTGGGTTACGACGCTGCTGAGGGCGTCCATCGGGCTAATCACGAAAGCGAGGGGAAAATTATTATAGTACGCCTCGCTATAGAGCCGATGGAGCATTTCGCCAAGCGCCATGCCGCCCATGGATGTCGTGATGATATCGTTTTTCGACGGCGTTTCAGTCTCGTAGAAGAGTTCCCAAACGGCGCTGCCGCCAAGGGTCACGAGCGCTGATTGGCCGAATGAGAGGCCATTCGCGCGACCCGAGACGAAGTAAAACGAGCCTTGGTAGGGATGCCCAATTTGATTTACCGAGAATTCATCCTGATCCCATACCCAGGGCGATTCAAGGTTCTCGCGCATTGAATCGAAATCGACCCCGGTCGCGTAATCAGCCTTGCGGACGTAGCGATTTACGCCAAACAAAAATAAATTGCTGAATTGCGACATACCGACGGCGATGACGGGATGTTTTTCCTGTTCGGTGGTTTCAGTTTCTTCCGCAAACAGCGCGTGCGAAAAAATAAACGAAATAGCAACGAATGCGAATAATGACGAGTTCTTCATGTTACTGCCTAATTAACCATACTTTAACAACAATGGGGTACATTCTCAACATTTCATGGGAAAAAAAGTGTCCTATTTTACATTTATTTTTTTGCAATAACCTATAAAATCAATATATTTAATTGTGTATAGGAGGTCATAGATGAGTGATTCAATTCGCATCGCTTTTTTTGATACGAAGTCGTACGACCGGGATTACTTTGATCGGCTAAAAAAACTCCCCGAGTGGGGCGACGTTCGGTTTGAGATAGATTATTTTGAGGGCCACCTTGATGAGTCGACGGCAAGCTTGGCGGCAGGCCATGAAGCGGTATGCGTGTTCGTCAACGATCACGTGGACCGCGCCGTCGCGGAAAAACTGCACGAGCTCGGCGTCAAGCTCGTCGCGCTTCGCTGCGCCGGTTACAACAACGTCGATTTAGAGGCGGTATGGGGAAAATTGCACGTCGTGCGCGTTCCGGCGTATTCGCCGCACGCGGTAGCCGAGCACGCCGTGGCGCTTTTGCAAACGCTCAATCGACGCGTTCACACGGCGTATAACCGCACGCGGGATGGAAACTTCACCCTCGGCGGTCTCGTCGGGCGGGATTTGTACGGAAAAACCGCCGGCGTCATCGGAACCGGCAAAATCGGCAAAATACTCGCGCAAATTCTCGCCGGATATGGCATGAAAATCGTGTTGAACGACCTGTATCCCGATGAAAAGTTCGCTGAAAGCCTGGGCGCACGATATGTCGATCGAGACGAGCTGTATCGCGTTTCGGACGTTATCAGCCTTCATTGCCCGCTTACGCCGGAAAACCATCATATGATTAACGCGGAAACGCTCGCATTGATGAAGAAGGACGTGATTTTGCTGAATACCGGACGCGGTGCCCTCATTGACTCAAAAGACTTGGTTGACGCGCTAAAGGACGGTCGCATTCGCGGCGCCGGTCTCGACGTGTACGAGGAAGAGGATAAGTATTTTTTTGAGGACAGATCCCTCTCGCCGATTCAGGACGACGTGCTCGCGCGGCTCATTCAGTTTCCGAACGTGCTTTTGACCTCGCATCAGGCGTTTTTAACCGAAGAGGCGCTTTCCGAAATCGCTCGCGTTACGCTCGATAACGTACGGTTATGGAAAACGGAAAATCGCGCGCCGAACGAAATTTGCTATCAGTGCGCCTCGTATGGGGAAAAAGGCGCGTGCGCTCGGGATAAAGAAGGCCTGTGCTGGCCGAAAGCGTCGGCGTGAGCGAACCTCCCGAGGCGGCTTTTCGGCGATCGCCGAATCGCCGCCCTTTGTCGCGGGCGGCGTTTATACTTCCTCCAGGCTCTCGACTTCCTCGATGATTTCCGCCTCGTCGACGTCGTTCATCCTGATTTGGTATTCTTGAATCGACGACTCAATGCTCGCGTACACTTGCTGAACGATGACGCTCACGAAAAAAGTCTTTTGGATTATGGTCTTTTTTTGCTTTTCGTACGTCGAAAGAATTTGCTCGCGCATGGTGGTCATGTATTGGTCGTAGCTGAAGAAATCGGGTTTTTCGTCGTCTTGCGGCATTTTTTGGACGTAGTCGAGGAACTTGTCCATATAGTCGAGGATTCGATAGAGGCTGAGCCGATCCGCGGGTTTTCCCGCTTTCGCTTGCCGGGGCGCGATGAGCCTGAGAATCTCGGCTTTGCGGAAGACGACGCCTTTTGAGATAAGCATTCTCTCGAGGCTGTCGATGACGAAGTGGTTTCCGCGATAATAGCGAAAAAACTCGAGAATGGAGGCGGCCCCCTCGGCGCCGTGCTTTAAGAGCTCTTCCGCCTGCAGCGCGATCGATTCCGGAAGGGCGGGGTATACCTGAACGCTGTAAGTCTTATACGTCGCGCTCCGTTTTTCCTGCAAAATGACTTCTTTATAGCGATACAGTTCGTCTTTCGAGATGTTCTCGTATACGCTTCCGAGCTTTGACGCCTCGGTGCGGAAATCGTTGAAATAGTCGTTCGCGATGCCGGTCTTTTCGAGAATCTCGAAAAATTCCTCCGAGATGCGCAATCCGCCGATCGGCGCCGTGCTTTCCATGCGTTTCGCGTTGATTACCGGCAGACCGATGACGTCCCATTGCTTGGAGCCGGTGGGGCCGAAGTTGCCGATCGTGACTTCCCCGATATTCGCCCCGATGCGGATGCGGATTTGGAAAAACGCGAACAGCGTCGAGGAAATGTCGGTTTTGTTCCGCAGCGTCTGGATGATGCCGAACGCCTCGGACATAGCCTGACGTGCGTCGCCCGAGGCGCTTTGGTCGATGAAGCTGTCGTTCGCTTGGTTAAAGAGGATGCACGCGCGCTGCATCTCGATGCAGGTATAAAAAAGCTCGCGCGCGATATGGGTCAGTCGTTTCGCGGCTTCCATGTCGCGGATATTTTTGTCTATCACGTCGTCGAACTGAAACATCATCGAGTCGCCCTCGATTTTGTTCAGGAATCCCCCATGGCGCTCCAGCACGATTTGGAAAGCGGTATAAAGGCCGTTGAGCAATATTTGATTCTCTTTGGGGCTTAAATATCTTGAGAGCTTGGTATAGTCGGCGATATCGATAAAGCCGACTCCCACCTGGCTTTCCTTCGACTCCGAGGGAATGTGCCCCATGTCGTAAATGGCTTGCACGAGGTGGCGGGGGAGGTAAAATTCCTCTATCGCTTGAATCAATTCGGGATCGCTTTCTGCTGTCATGGTTATAGTATACTACCTTATCGTCCGTATTCCTCAAGAAACTTGATCTTCAAGTCGCGAAGATTCGCCGTGAGCGAGACTTTGAAAATATGGGGATTCAAAATGCGCTTGTAGGTTCGGTCGACTTCCTCGAGGCCTGACCGCACGCGCGCCCGAATTTCCGTCAACGTTCGCGCGGCGCCGACGCGTTTTCCCCCGCGCATTTTCGGGGAGAGCAGGGGGATAGCCTTCGCCGGCGCGAATTTAAAGTTTTGGTAGTCGTTCGAGGGATGGAAGAATTTTCCCGTTTCCCCCGGCGGCAGCGTTTCGCCGTCCAGGGCGAGCACGTCGGCCTTTACCGTCCCGTTATCGTGATAGAGCCGCCACACTTGCTTGACGCCCGGATTCGTGGTTTTCTCCGGGTTGTCGGATAGCTTCATCGTGGGGATGAGCGCGCCCGCGGCGTCGGTCCGGGCGGCGAGCTTATAGACGCCGGTGAACGAGGCCTCGTTCCCTCCGGTGACCATATGCGTGCCGACGCCCCACAGGTCGATCGGCGCGCGGTTGAGGACGAGGGACTCGACGATTTCCTCGGTGAGCTCGTTCGAGACCGTGATCGTCGCGTTCGGGAATCCCGCGGTATCGAGCGCCTCGCGAACGCTCGTGCTCAAGTATTGGATATCGCCCGAGTCGAGCCTGACCCCGAAGTTCTCGCCTTTCGCCGCGAGTTTCCTTCCCGACGCGATGGCCGCCTTAATGCCGGACTCCAGCGTGTTATACGTATCGATGAGAAAAACCGATTTGTGGGGATAAATGTCGGCGTAAGCGTCGAAAGCCGCTTCCTCGTTCGGGTAGGACATAACCCAGGAGTGGGCCATGGTTCCCATGACGGGGATGCCGTACGTTTTTCCGGCCAAGGCGTTGCTCGTCCCGTCGGCGCCGCCGATGTAGGCGGCGCGGCTCGCGCTCATCGAGCCGTCGAATCCCTGGGCGCGGCGAAGCCCGAATTCCATGATCGAGCCCCTGTCGCTCGCGAGCCAAATGCGCGCGGTTTTCGTCGCGATGAGGCTTTGAAAGTTCACGGTATTGAGGACGAGGCCCTCGATTATCGCCGCCTCGATGACCGGCGCGTGGATGCGCAGGAGCGGCTCGTTCGGGAACGCGATGGTTCCCTCGTCCATCGCCCAAATATCGCCGGAAAAGCGAAACTTCGACAAATAATCGAGGAAGTCCCGCTCAAAAATCCCGAGCGTATCGAGGTAGGCGATATCCTCCGCGCTAAAACGGAAATTCTCGATCGTCTCGAGGAGTGGCGTCAGCCCGGCGAAAACCGAAAAACCGCCGCTAAAGGGGTTTTTGCGAAAAAACATATCGAACACCGATTGGGTGTTCGCGTTTCTTTTCCAATATCCCTGCGCCATGGTTAGTTCGTAAAAGTCGGTAAAAAGCGCGCTGTTTTCGATCATGCTTCCGTACGGATCGTCGATCCTGCCCCCGTTTTAATGATTTCGATTTTGCTCGGAATGCGATTGCGCAACTCGCCCACGTGGGAGATGATGCCCACGGCTCGCGTTCCCCGTATTTCATCCAAAATGGTTATTGCCCGCTCTAGGCTCGATTCGTCAAGCGAGCCGAATCCCTCGTCGATGAAGACGGCGTCCAGCTGGATGCCGCCTGACCGTGATTGTATCGAGTCCGCGAGGCCGAGCGCAAGACTGATCGATGCCATGAAGGTCTCTCCGCCGGATAGGGTTCCGGTCGGCCGCGTTTTGCCGGTATGCGCGTCGAAAATCTCGAGATCGAGGCCCGCGAGGCCGTTTCGCTTGCGGTAGCTTTCGTTGAGCTGGATTCGGTAGCGGCCCTCGCTCATGCGCACGAGCCGCTCGTTCGCGTAGGCGGTGATTTCCTCAAGATAGAGGCCGAGTATCCAGGAGTCGAAACTCGTCTTAATCGGGTTCGCCCCGGTAAGATCGTTGGCGAGGGCGCGGAGCTTTCCCGCCTCGACGCTTCGGGCGGCCCGAGTCGCCTCAAGCTCGTCCCATCGGGCCTTTAGCGCGTCGAGTCGGGCAAGGGCCGAGGAGGTTTCCTCGACGGCGTTTCCCGCGTCGGAAAGCGCCTCGCGTTTTGCGCGTATGTCCGCCTCGATCGTTTCCGGTTCCGGTCCGGACCACGCCGCTAGCTCGGCGGTAAGTTCCTTTTCTCGCGTTTCCGCCTCGGCGAGCTCTCGTTCGTAGGCGGCGAGGTCGGCCTCGATGCGCTCCGCTTCCTCGCTCGTTCTGATCGCGGCCTTGACGGCGCGTTCATTGGCGAATCCCGCTTGCGCGAGATGGGTTAAAAACGCGCGCTCCCGCCCCTCCGTTTCCGCCGTCGCCTCGGCGATAGCCCGATCGATGGTTTCGGCCTTGCCCGCGAGGGACGCCCGCGTCGATTCGGCCGTACGGTTTTTTTCTTCCCAAGCGGCCATGGCGGCGTCAATTTCGATGATTTCGGCGGTGCAGCGCTCTAACTCGTCGCTCGGGTCGGCCGTGGGCTCACCGTCGGCGAAAGCTTCCTGAAAGCGTTTTTTCGCGTGAGCCATCGAGGTTTCGCTTTCCGCGAGGGATCTCTCCGCGAGCGATAGGCGTTCTTGAACGGACGAACGCTCCAACTCGAGTTTATCGATTTTTGCCTGATTTTCCGCCGTTTCTCGCGAGGCTTTCCGTGCGCGCGCGAGCTCGTCGGAGGCGGCCTGCGTTTTTTGCGTCGCGCGGGCGAGCTCGTTCGTGGCCTCGGTCGGCGAAGGCAAGGGACCGCTCCTGCCGGACTTTCGCTCGATGAGCTCTTTCGCTTCCTCGGCAGACGAGAGATTCGCCTTTCGCGCGCTCCGCTCGGCCATGAGTTTTTGGCACTCGTCCTCAAGCGTTTCGCGGCGTCGCTTTGCCGCGGCTATGCGGTCCGCTAGCGGGAATGCCTCCGCCGCGCGCGCTTTCGCCGGCTCGGGGTGCGTTAAGGCGCCGCATACCGGGCAAGGCCTCCCGTCGGCGAGAGTCGCGGCGAGGGTCGCCGCGAGCGAGGCCTCGCGGTCGGCTTCCATTCGCGCGGTAAGGTCCTCGAGCTCTGCGGTCGCGATCGCGTAATCTTTCCGGTTTTCCGCGATTTTTGCCTCGGCGGCCTCTACTGCCGCGCGATGCGCGAGGACGGCCCTGGCCTCGCGCTCGTAGTCGATGGAAAGTTCCTTGACCCGGCGCGCCTCGTCGAGCGCCTTTCGCGCGGTTTCGTACGATTGAGACAAATCATCGAAAGCCGCCAGAAGCGGTTTTGCGGCCGCTATCTGTTCCCGCGCCTGAAGCGTTTCGGCGGCGAGGTCGGCTATCCTTTTTTTTTCCGCGGTCGATTCGGCTCTCGCCTGGGAAATTTTCCCCTCGAGCGTTTCCATTTCACCGGCGACCCGAACGGCTTGGCGAAGGCGATCCGTCCGGAGGACGAGCGATTCCTTTCGCCCCGCTCCCGCCGCGACCCGCGGTCGCTCCCGACCGATTTCCTCTCGGATTGCGGCGTTCTCCGCAAGTTCGCCGGCGACGGCTCGGCGTCGGTTTTCCGCCTCGGTTTTGCGTTCGCGGGCGTTTTCGAGCGATGAGAGTTCCTCCGCGAGGGGCGCCGCCTGGCGCGCCTGGGAAAGTTCTTTTTTTTGCGCGATCCGGCGATTTCCGCCTTCCCGTAAGGACGCGAGCAGGGCCCCCGTCTTCCGGGCGCGCTCGGCTTTATCCCGCATGGAAGCGGAGCGCTCGAGGAGGGCGGATAGCGCGCTCGTTTCGCCTTGAAGTTCCTTTTGTCGCGCTCGATGGCCGGAAAGAGTCGCCTCGATTGCCGCGCGGTCCGTTTCCCACGCGAGCGGATCGAAGTCATCCCGAAGTCTCTCGATCGCGTCGACCGTTTCCTTCTCGCGCGCGTCGGCCATTTTCGCGCGCTCTCGCGCGAGCTCGACGACGCGGGTGTAGCGGCCGACGGGAAAGAGCTTAGCGAGCACGTCCTTTCGCTCGCTCGTGCTTAAGCGCAGGAAACGGGCGAATTCCCCTTGGGGAAGTATGACGATGCGGGAAAACTCGTCCGCCGAGAGCTTGATGACGTCGAGTATGGCGCGGTCGGTCTCGCTTTTATTCGTCGATGTTCTCGATTCCCACGCGCCGGCCGAATCGGTATCCGAAACCCATTGATCGAGAGTCGACTCTTCCTGCACTTGCACCGTCTTTCCGCTTCTAACGCCGATTTTCTCGTATGGCAACGTTCTCGAAACCCGGTATCGCTTTCCGCCCGCGGTAAACGTGAGCTCGACCGACGAAACGTCGCCGTCGTCCGCGTATTGACTGCGCATTTGTCGCTCGATGCCGTTGCGACCGCCGGGAACCTCGCCGTAAAAGGCGTACGAGAGCGCGTCGAACAGCGTGGTTTTTCCCGAGCCCGTCTTGCCGAAAACGAGGAACATGTCCCCGAGCGCGGAAAAATCCACCGCGTGCGCGCCGCGAAATGGGCCGATGTTCCGAATGACGAGGCGTTCAGGCTTCATCGGCTACCTCCCCGAGGAGACTCGCGAAAAGCTCGACGCGCTCGCCCGGCGCCTCTCCCCATAAAAGCTCCTCAAAGCGGGAAAAATCCTCTCGCTCGTTTCTGCGCGCCCCTTCCCGGCTTTCGTCTTGAGTCGGCCGCGAACGCTCCGCGCGGGCGCCCGCGGTTTCCGATCGGCCGATATCCTGCCGGAGCGAAAGCAACAGCGGGAATTTCGGGCGCAGGAGGTTGACGGGATTCGCGACGGTCGTTTCGTCGGTGAGCGTTATCTCGAGGTATTCGTCGCGATAGGCGTCGTAGGCGGTTCCCGCGTAAAAATCGGCGAAGGAACCGGAAAGGCGGGCGACTGTATGCAGGGGCGTCAGCGGGATTTTCGTGGCCGTGACGGGAAAGCCTTCCGTCCCGCAGGCAATATCGATTTTTAAAAATCCCTTTTCGTCCCCGGCCTCGTCGAACGAGTAGGCGAGGGGCGAGCCGGAGTAGCGGACGCGATCGGCGACTTTTTGGCAGCGATGGAGATGGCCGAGCGCGACGTAGGAAAAACCGGCGAAAAGGGCGGGATCGATGCGTTCGGCCGATCCGAGGAATATCCGCTCGGATTCCGATTCTTGCCCGTTTATCGCGAAAAGGTGCGCGACTAAGACCGACGGTAGGCCGCGCGCCGGGGGATCGGCGCGGGCGATGGCGAATCTTCGCGCGGCCTCGCGAGCTAAATCCCGTTGGCTGAGGAGCGGCTCATCCTCGGGCTCATCGGAAAAATCGAACTCCTGCGCGTCGCTTTGGCCCGCCGCTGTCGCTTCGCGCCGCCGCCGTTTGAGCGTGCCCGCGGAGAGAAAGGGGAGGAGAAATATCGCTAGCGTCTCGCCGGATTTTCGGAGTATAATCGGCTCGAATGAGCGTTCGGGATTTCCGACGATATGGATTCGCTGGGCCTCGAGAACGCGGTCGGCGAAGGAGAGCCGCTGCGCCGAATCGTGGTTCCCCGGTATGACGCAGATCTCCAGCCCGGGAAAACTCGCGCGGACTTTCGCGAGAAAGGCGCTGAAAAGCTCGACGGCGTCCGTTCCGGGAATCGTTCGGTCGTATACGTCCCCCGCGACGATAAGCGCCGCGTAGTCGTCGTTCCCGAGCTCCCGGAAAAGCGCTTCCAGCATGTGCCGTTGATCCTCGATCAGCGATGTCTCGTGCAGGGATTTCCCGAGGTGCCAATCCGCCGTGTGCAGCAATTTCATATCCGATACTGTACGGGGATTGATTCTTTCTGTCAAAGGTTACCGCATGATGAAAAACGCCGCTCGATTCGCCGTGTTAGCCGTCTCGCTTTGCCTGCTGTTCTCCTGCGCCGCCGGCGTGTTTCTCCTCGCCGTGACCCCGACGCGGCGGCTTCAGGCAGAGCTCGATTCCCTCTCCGCCCTCGATCTCGCCGCCGCGGATTTGCAGCTTGCCTTGCTGCGCGGGCCCGATTCCGCCGTCTCGGGCGCGCGGTCCGCCGCGGACGCCGCATTCGACCGCGTCGAGCGCGCGTGCGCCGTCCCAACGGGTCGCGGGCTCGCCGATTTTGCCGCGTCGTTGCCCGAATTGCGGCGAACGATGGACGAAGCCGCGGGCGCGGCTACCGCCGGTTCCGCCGCCGCGCTCGATTCCGTTCGCGATTCGGTGCGCCGCGCGGAACCGCTTATCGAGAATTCCGTTCGCCGCCAGCGGAACGTTTCGTTCGCCGTTTCCGGCGTCATCATCGTGTGCGCGTGGCTTTTCGGGATATTCGTCGTTCGCCTTCTCCCCCGCGTGCGAGCCGGGAATTCCGATTCCCCGTCCGCTCTCGAAAGCCTCGAGCGCGGGGACCTCGCCGCGTGCCGCGCATCCCTCGTCGACGCGCCGAACGCCCCGTTCGCCGGCCTCGCGGGGAGGCTCTGCTCCCTCGTCGACTCGCTCGGCGCGGAACTGAAAAAAAACGCCGACGCGGGCTCCGGCCTCGCGCAATCCCTCGATAACGCCGCGTCGACTTTTGAGGTTGTGGACGGGTTTATCGAGAATATTCGCGGCGAGGTGGAGACCCTGGAAAAGCAGGTGTCCACCGTGAAGGAAAGCCTGGAGCGGGTAACGCGGGGACTTTCGAGCCTTGACGCGGGCGTCGCGACTCAGCGCGACGCCGTGAGCGGGGCGGTCTCCTCCGTCGACGGCGTCATCAAATCGATCGCCTCCATGTCCGCCGAGGCCGAACGCGACGGAACCATGGCCGCAGAGCTCGTCTCGTCGTCCTCCGAGGGCCAAGCGCTATTCTCTTCCACCTATCAACGCATTACCGCGATCAGCGACAGCGTTTCCCGGATTAACGGCATGGCGGCCGTAATCGACGGCCTCGCCGAGCAAACGAACATGCTCGCGCTCAACGCGGCGATCGAGGCCGCCCACGCCGGGGACGCGGGCGCGGGCTTCGCCGTCGTCGCCGACGAAATCGCGAAACTCGCCGAGGCGAGCGGCGAGAGTTCCCGCGAAATAGCGCAATCCATCGCCGAAATCGTCGACAATATCACGTCCATGGCCCGTTCAGGCGGCGAGCTCGACGCCTCCTTCGAATCTATGACCGCGAACGTCGGGAAAATGAGCGACACGATGGGCCAATTCCGTATCGGCCTCGTTGAATCGGATGAGCACAGCGCGGCGGTACGCGCGCGGATGGACGCCTTACGGGAATCCGCGGAAAGCCTATCCCGCGACTCCGGCCTGATGGCCGGCGGCGCCGGGGACATCGCGGCGTCGATGACCGAGCTCGAGATGGTTTCCTCGCGGGTTTTTGACGGCATTACCGCGATGGCGCTCATGCTCGACGGCTTAAAGGACGTAATGGCCGATTTCCGCCTCGTCGTCGACGCGATGCTTGATTCGGGCACGGCGATGAGCGCCGGCCTCGAGGGTTTTCGCCGCGCGTGACGAGGCTCGGGACCGCTCTGTTGATATCGAACAGTCCTTTGTGATACCGTAGCCGGCATACGCGCCGGTTTTTGGCGCGAAGGATCGGTACCGGTAAATGTTTCGCGATACAAAGGGGTCCGCGATCGCGTCCCTTATTCTCTGCGCGTTTATGTGGAGTTCTGGCGGTATTTTAATTAAGCTCGTCGATTGGGACCCGTTCGCCATCGCCGGCGCTCGAAGCTTGATCGCCTGTCTACCCATGCTCGTCTTCGGCAGGAAGCCGAAGTTCACGTTCAGTCTAGACCAAGTCGCCGCGGCGCTCAGCTATAGCGCGACCATGATCTTGTTCATCATCGCCAATAAGATGACGACGGCCGCAAATGCGGTCCTCATTCAGTATACCGAGCCGATTTACATCATTATTTTAGGACGCTGGCTCCTTGCGGACGAAAAATCGACCCTCGTCGATTGGTTCGTCATCGCCGGCGTGCTCGGCGGCATGGTCCTATTCTTCTTGGACAAACTGAGCTTCGCCGCGAACGTCGGCAACCTCATCGCCGTCGCCTCCGGCGTCACCTTCGCCTTAAGCGCCATTTTCATGCGGCGCCAAAAAAACGCCCGTCCCTCGGACTCGTTTTTCCTCGCCCACATCATCACGTTTATCGTCGCCGTTCCGTTCATCCTGAAGTCCCCGCATATTTCGCTCGGCAACGGCGTCGGTCTCGCCCTGCTTGGCGTCGTGCAGATGGGCATACCGTCGCTGCTGTACGCGCGGGGAGTCCGGGGCGTCTCGGCGGTGAGTTCCGCCCTGATAACCATGATCGAGCCGCTTTTTAACCCCCTGTGGGTGGCGCTTTTCGTCGGGGAGTACCCGTCGCCCCGCGCGATTATCGGCGGCGCCATCATACTCGCCTGCGTGACCGTGCGCACGGTTCTCAAAGCAAAAGAAATATAATATAATTGACGTTTAGTTAGTTTATGGAGGATATATGGCAATGCAAACAACGTTTGCCATGCTGAAGCCGGGAGTGCTTCAGCGGAGAATCGTGGGAGAAGTGCTCTCCCGTTTCGAGCGTAAAGGGCTCAATATCGTCGGACTTAAGGTTATGACCATACCGCCGGTGCTCGCGACCGCTCACTACGCGGAACATCGGGGAAAATCTTTTTATGACGGGCTTATCGGCTATATTACGTCCGGCCCGGTAGTCGCCATGGCGATCGAGGGCGACGACGCGATTCAGCTCGTTCGGCGCATGTGCGGGCCGACGGCGGTGTGCGAGTCCCTGCCGGGGACGATTCGGGGCGATTATTGCCTGCACACGAATCTCAACATCATTCATTCGTCGGACTCGGCCGAAAGCGCGGCCCGCGAACTCAAGCTTTTTTTCCAGCCGAACGAGATCGTTTCCTGGGAAGACGGCAACAAAAACTGGTATTAAGGGGTAATCGATGAGTCAGTCAATCGGCGTGATCGGGGCGGGCGCTTGGGGAACGGCAATGGCGATATCGCTCGCGCGGCAAGGCCACGCGGTCGAGTTATGGGCGATGGAAAAGGACGTGGTCGAGGGAATTAACGTGTCCCACGAGAACGCGAAATTCCTGCCAGGCTTTAAGACGCCCGAAAATCTGATCGCGTCGACGGACATTAATCGCGTCGCGAGCGACAAAAACTTCCTGATCTTGGCGAGCCCGTCGCTGTATTTGGCGAAGACCGTCCAGGGCCTCTCCTCGGTCCCGAATATCGCGAACGGCACGACCTGCATCGGCGTGCTCACGAAGGGGTTCATTCCTTCCCCGAAGGGACCGCGGCTCATTCTCGAGACCCTTGAGGAGGTCCTGCCGGCTTCCTACCGAAAAAGCCTCGTCTACATCGCCGGCCCGAGCCACGCGGAGGAAGTCGCGATGGGAAAAGTCACCGGACTTATCGCGGCGAGCGAAAACCCGATGAACTCGATTCGCTTCCGCGAAGTGCTCAAGTCGAAGGGCCTTCTCGTGTACTCGAGCCTCGACGTCATCGGCGTGCAAATTTCCGCCGCCGCGAAAAACGTCGTCGCAATCGCCTTCGGCTGCCTCGACGCCATCGCCTCGAAGTCCGAGGCGTTCGGCGACAATACCGAGTCCTTCCTTTTCGCGGCGGGCCTCAACGAGATCATGACGATCGGCCGCGCGATCGGCGCCACGCACTCGGAAACGTTCACTTCGCTTTCGGGCGTCGGCGACCTCGACGTGACGTGCCGCAGTAAGTTCGGCCGCAATCAGCGCTTCGGCCACGACATCATCGAAAAGCGCATCCTCGACAACTTTAAGAACCTCGACGACCTCATCGCCCGCATTTCCGAGATCGGCTACTTGCCCGAGGGCGCGGTCGCCTGTAAATACGTGCAGGAGCTTTCCGTCTCGCACGGGCTTAAGCTGCCGATCTGCAACGGCCTCTATCGAATCCTGAACAAGGAACTCGAGCCGAAGGAATTCATCGAACAATTGCTTGACGGAGTGCAGATTTAACCATGCTGGAAAAAGTAACTAACGCCCTCGGCGACGTCGTACGGAAAATTTCCGGAAAATCAACCATCACCGAAAAAAACATCGAGGAGGCCGTCGAGGAAATTAAGATGGCCCTCCTTGAGGCGGACGTTAACCTTCGCGTCGTTCGCCGCTTCGTAAACGGCACGATCGAGGAGGCTAAGGGCGAAAAAGTCCTGCGCGCGGTCGATCCGGGCCAGCAATTCGTCAAGGTCGTGTACGACCGCATGGTCGCCCTTTTAGGCGACACGAAAACCGATCTCCATCTCAAGGGGCCGGACACGCAGTCCGTCATCCTGTTTCTCGGCCTCCAGGGTTCCGGTAAGACGACGAGCGCGGCGAAACTCGCCGCGCGGTTGGCGAAGCAGGGAAGAAAGCCCATGCTCGCCGCCTGCGACCTCGTGCGCCCGGCCGCCGTCGAGCAGCTTTCCATTTTAGGCGAAAAGATCGGCGTACCCGTGTACAAAGAGGCGGGAGCCACCGCCTCCGACGCCGTGCGCGTCGCGAAAAACGCCTTCCAAGCCGCGAAAAAAGCGGGCTGCGACGTGCTCATCGTCGACACCGCCGGTCGGCTTCAAATCGACGAAGGCATGATGGACGAGATCGCGGCCATCAAAAAGGCCGTCGAGCCCGTCGAAACCCTCCTTGTCGCCGACTCGATGACCGGCCAAAACGCGGTCGATATCGCGAAAACGTTCGACGAAAAAGTCGGGCTCTCCGGCGTCATTTTGACGAAATTCGACTCCGACGCCCGAGGCGGCGCGGCGCTTTCGCTGAAAACCGTCACCGGCAAGCCGATCCTTTTCATGGGAACCGGCGAAAAAATCGAGGACCTTGAGCCTTTCCACCCGGAACGCATCGCGAGCCGCATCCTCGGCATGGGCGATATCGTCTCGCTCGTAGAAAAAGCCCAGGAAACGATCGACGAGAAGGAAGCCGCCGCCCTCCAGAAAAAAATGGCGAGCGAGAATTTCACGCTCCAAGACATGCTCGACCAGCTTGAGCGCGTCGGCAAAATGGGGTCGATTCAAGAAATGCTCGACATGATTCCCGGGGCCGCTGGGCAAATCAGCGAATCCGATATCAATACCGCCGGCTTAAAGGCTCAAAAGGCCATCATCCAATCCATGACGAAAAAAGAGCGGGATAACCACCTGATCATCGGGCCATCTCGCCGCAAGCGCATCGCGCGCGGCTCGGGAACCTCGGTCGGGGAAGTGAATAAACTCTTAAAGCAGTTTGAGAAAACGCGGCAAACCATGCGCAAATTCGCGAAGAATAAGGGCATGGCCGCTAAGTTCATGGGGCAGATGGGCCAAATGGGCGGAATGCGCTAGTTTTTTCTATCGATAGTCGAAGCCCGCTTTCCGCGGGCTTTTTTTATTGCTGAAGGGATTTCGCCCGATCCAAAAGGCCTTTGACGAAAAGGGTCGATCGATTTCGTCCGTTCATTTTCGAGCGATACAGCGCCTTATCGGCGTCCTCGATGAGCTTTGTCGCGTTCATTGAAAGTTCCGGGTCGATAATCCTCGCCCCGATGCTCACGGTTACCGAAAGCCTATCCTCCCCGGCGACAAGCACCATATCCTCGACCGCGCGCCTGATCCGTTCGGCCGCAATCATGAGTCCCTCGCCATTGCAGTCGAGCACGAGTACGGAAAATTCTTCGCCCCCGAAACGCGCGACGCAGTCCTCGCCCCGCGATTCCCTCTTAAGCGTCTCGGCGAGAGCGATTAAGACGGCGTCGCCGGTTATATGGCCCCACGTGTCGTTAAACCGCTTAAAATGATCGACGTCGAACATCAATATTCCGGCTTCTTGCCGTTTTCGCTTGACGGAGGACACCGCCTCTTCGAGTCTCCGCATGAAAAAATCGTGCGTAAAAAGTCCCGTTTTGGGATCGGTTATGGAGCTTTCGTAATGGAGGCCGTTTTGCATCGCGACGGATAAGAAGCGAATGATGCGATCGACGTATTTTTGCTCGAGTTCCGTATAGGACGAGCCGACGATTTTCGACCCGAGAATGACGATTCCGTATAAACCCCCGATGCCGAACATGGGAAATACCAGTTCAGGCATGATTTTGAGAAAGTTCTGGTCAAAAAGATCGGGTCCGAGCTCCTCGCTCAGTTCCGCGAAAGTGGCGCTGACGGGATTTCGCTCGAAGCGCCGACGAAAAAGTTCGTAGTACATCGGCGCTATTTGCTCGTCCGTTTCCTTGAGGTTTCGGTAGCAGTATTCCCTAATTTTGTCGCCTCGGGGCGGGTGTACCAGAAACGCGAGAAACTGGGGAACGAAGTGGTCGAGTATTTTGGCGATAACGTAATCAAGCATGGTGGAGAGATCGGTGTACGAGACGAGAAGAGCCGCGTCGGTTATTATTTTTTCGAGTTCTCGGTTTTCGCGGCGTAAATCCGCGAGTAAGTCTAGGTTTCCTGACAATTCAAGATGCTGGTACTGGGCGAGAATATCAGAAGTTGCTTCCATACTGAAAAAAGTATATGTTGTTTTCGCCGTTTGCGCCAACGTTGCTGCGGGTTTATACTTAATAAATATGAAGGTTTTCCCGGAATCGTCGTCACTTACCGTTGGTTACATCATGCCGCATCCTCCGGTCGTCGTCCCTTCGGTGGGAAAGGGCCGGGAATTGCAGGCCTCGGCGACGATTGACGCCTGTCGCGCGGTCGGGCGGCGAATCGCGGAATTCGCCCCCGAGACCATCGTTCTTATTTCCCCGCACGCCCCGCTTTTTAGCGATTACGTTTTCGTGTACGACGCCCCGTCGCTGCAGGGCTCACTGGCCCGATTCGGCGCCTCGTCCGTCACGTACGGCGTTGCCGAGGATGAGGCCTTCGTCGCCGAGCTGGGACGCGCCTTCGCCGCGGAGGGAATCACCGGCGGCACCCCATCGCCCCGCGATCTCGAGCGGCTCGGCATCGACTGCGAGCTCGACCATGGCGCCCTCGTTCCCCTGTACTTTATTTTGTCCGAATACGCGAAATTTCGCCTCGTGTGCCTATCGCCCTCGGATTTTGACGTTTCGACGACGATGCGCGTCGGTTCCATCATCGCGCGCGTCGCGCGCGGGCTGGGTCGCCGCGCCTGCGTCGTCGCGAGCGCCGATCTTTCCCATAAGGTCACGGCGGAAAGTCCCTATGGCATGGTTCCCGAGGGGGCCCTTTTTGACCATGAAGTCGCGGAAGCCTTGCGCCAGGGGCGCCCGGACCGTATTTTGCGCGTCGATCCCCCTTTGCGGACGGCGGCCGCCGAGTGCGGCTATACGTCGATCGTCATGATGCTCGGCTCGCTCGGCGTCGGGGACGGCGCTCCCGTATCGACGGAACTTCTGTCGTACGAGGCGCCCTTCGGCATCGGGTACTGCGTCGCGCGGGTCGAGCGAACCGTCGAGGAAGGAGCCGCCCTCGGGGACCGCGATTCTGACCTGGCCGCGGGAGACGGCTTTTCCGCGGATTCCCCCGTGAAAAGGCGCGCGATGACCCCGACCGTCTCCTGGCAGGCGACGCTCGCCTCCGAGGTTATCGAATCCGTCGTTCGGTCGGGGAAAATACCCCCGGTGACTCCGCGCGGGGAGAGACCGGCAGGATGCTTCGTCTCGATCAAAAAAAACGGGGACCTTCGCGGCTGCATCGGAACCGTCGCCGCGACGACCGCGAGCCTCGAAGAGGAGATCGCGCGAAACGCGGTCGCCGCTTGCACCGAGGATCCCCGCTTTCCCCCGGTGGCCACGGACGAGCTTCCCTCGCTCAGCGTAAGCGTCGACGTTTTAGGGCCGAGCGAGCCGGTGAGCGAATTCGCCGACCTTGACCCAAAAAAATACGGGGTTATCGTGACTTCCGGATTCCGACGCGGATTGCTTCTTCCCGATCTCGAGGGCGTCGATACCGTTGAAGCGCAAATCGGCATCGCGTGCCGCAAAGGCGGAATCGATCCCAAGGGAAAAATCAGCGTCGAGCGATTTACGGTAGATCGATTCAGATGACCGACGGCTCGGTTCCCGCGCGCTATTGGGAATCGCTCGATTTGCCCGACGGCTCGGTTCCCGCGCGCTATTGGGAATCGCTCGATTTGCCCGACGGCTCGGCGCGCTGCCTGCTTTGCCCGCATCGATGCGCGATACCGATGGGGAAAACCGGACGGTGCCGCGTGCGCGCGAACTTCGGCGGATCGCTCGTCGCGAGCGCGTATGGCGTCGTTTCGGCCCTGGCCCTCGATCCTATCGAGAAAAAACCGCTCGCGCGGTTTCATTCGGGGTCGCGCGTCCTTTCCGCGGGGTTTTACGGCTGCAATCTTTCGTGCGCGTTTTGCCAAAATCACGAAATTTCGCAGCGCGGGGTCCCGGGGGAAGGCTCGCTCGGGGCGTTTGGGTACGCGCGCTTTTCCCCGGACGGGCTCGTCTCCGAGGCGCTGCTCGCCAGAAATCGGGGGAACATCGGTCTCGCCTTCACGTATAACGAGCCGTTCACGAATTTCGAGTTTATGCTGGACTGCGCGCGCTCCGCGCGGGAATCGGGGCTTTTGAACGTGATCGTGACGAACGGTTTCGTCAATCCCGATCCTCTTGAGGAAATTCTCCCGTTCGTTGACGCGATGAACATCGACCTCAAGTCCTGGAACGACGGTTTTTACCGCGAACTTTGCGGCGCGTCCCTGCCGCCCGTTTTGCGGACTATTGAGCGCGCGGCCCGATCCTGCCACGTCGAGGCGACGACCCTCCTCATTCCGGGATTAAACGATTCCGAGGAAGAAATCGACTCGATCTCGTCATGGCTCGCCTCCGTCTCGGCCGACATCGATTTACACCTCACGCGCCATCATCCAGCCTATCGCCTGAGCGAACCCGATCCGATCGCGGTCGATCGGCTCACGTCGCTCGCGGGAATCGCGCGGGCTCGTCTCAAATACGTGCATTGCGGGAACGTTTAAAACCGGGCTATACTGACGATCTCTCGAAACGGCCGATCGGCCGCAGTTTTGTTTTTGGAGGAACTGAAATATGACGTATGCAGAGATTCGCGCAGCCGCGAAGGCGAATTTAGGGGGCACGTGCCGCGTTTGCCCGATTTGCGACGGGCGCGCTTGCGCCGGCGAAGTTCCGGGCATGGGCGGTAAGGGTACGGCGTCTTCATTCCGGGCGAACGTCGACTCGCTCGCCTCGGTTCGCCTCAATATGCGCTTGGTTCACGGAGTCTCGAAACCCGACGTTTCGATGAACCTTTTCGGCAAACGCCTTTCGATGCCGGTTTTCGCCGCGCCCGTTTCCGGCACTTCGCTCAATATGGGCGGCAAGTTCAGCGAGGCCGAATACATTTCGTGGATCATCCGCGGCAGTCTCGACGCTGGCGTGTATCCGATGGTTGGGGACACCGCAATCGAGCAATTCCTCATCGATAACCTTTCTGAGCTGAAAAAAGCCGGGGGCGACGGAATCGCCGTCATCAAGCCGTGGGAAACCGGCAATATCATCGATAAGATTAAGCTCGCCGAGGACGCCGGCGCCTTCGCCGTCGGCATCGACATCGACGCGGCGGGTCTCGTCACGCTTTCCCTGCACGGCAAGGGCGTTTCGCCGAAAACGCTCGCCGACCTATCGGCCATCCGCAAGGCGACGAAGCTTCCGCTCATTCTCAAGGGCGTCATGACGAGTGAGGATACGGCCGCCGCGGTGGAATGCGGCGCCGACGCCGTCGTCGTTTCGAACCACGGCGGGCGCGTGCTTGACGGCACCCCCGGAGTCGCGGACGTCCTTCCGGGCATCGCCGCCTCATTTAAGGGAAAAATCACGATTCTCGCCGACGGTGGCGTGCGCGGCGGCGTCGACGTGCTGAAGATGATCGCGCTCGGCGCGGACGCCGTGCTCCTGGGCCGCCCGCTCGTCGTCGCCTCGTTCGGCGGCAAGGCCGAAGGCGTCAAGCTCTACTTCGATCGCATCCGCTCGGAGCTTGAGTCCGCCATGATCCTGACCGGTTGCCCCGACGTGGCCGGCATTACCGATCGCGCGCTGTTTTAACGAGTTCGGCGTACGCCTTTTCGGTGAGCGGGTAGCGCGAAAGAAGCGCGACCGCCCCCGCGAAGGCGACTGCCGGGATGGGGCCGAGGAGGAAGCGTATCGCGACGAGCACCGCCGGAACCTGTTCCGCGTCGGCGACGTAGCCGGCGATCGCGAGTATGAGGCCGGTCAGGCCGAGCGAAAGTGCCTGACCCAGCTTCGACACGAAGGTCCACATGCCGTAGTAAGCCCCTTCCTTTCGCTCTCCGGTCGTGATGGCGTCGTACTCGGCGACGTCCGGGACCATGGCCCAGGGCGCGACGAAGGTGAACCCGAGGCCCGCCCCGCCGAAGCCCATCGCGCCGAAAAAGAACGCGGGGCCGAGCGCCTGGCCGAGCGCGAACATGGCGAGGCACACGACGCCGAGGGTGCCAAGGCCGAGCTGATACGTTAAACGCTTCCCGATTTTCTTCGCGACCGCGACCGAAACCGGGATGAAGGCCATCGCGACGACGAGCAGGGCGACCATGGCGGGCATCGTCAAACCCTCGTTCCGATACACGTACTTGCAATAATAGACGAGAATTCCCTGCAAAAAATTAATCGCGAGAATGTTGAGCGCGTACGAGCCGGCGAGTATGAGGTAGGCGCGATTTTTAAACACCGATAGATACGACGCGAAAAAACCCTCTTTCGGCAGGTCGTCCGCGGTTTGTTTAGGTTCCCGCACGGAGAAAAACGTGATGAGGGCCGTTACCGCCATCGTCGCTCCCATGACGAGTCCCGCGATCGAATAACCCGCGCGCCGCGCGGGAAACGCGGTCACGATCGGCAATACTATCGCGGCGCCGAGAATGGTGCCGAAAATGGCGAACGCGAAGCGGTAGCCGTTTAGGCTCGTCCTCTCGTGGTAGTCTTTCGTCAGTTCGGGCGTGAGCGATGAATAGGGGATGTTGACGACCGTGTAGGCGGTATTGAGAAAACAGACGGCGAGCGTCGCCCAGGCAAAGAGGCTTCCCTCGCTTAAGCCGGTCGGCGCCGTGAAGAAAAACCACATGGCGAGGGCGAGCGGGATCGCCCCGAAAAGCATATAGGGGCGCCGCCGGCCAAGCCTCGATCGCGTCCGATCCGAGAGGTAGCCCATCATCGGGTCGGTGACCGCGTCCCAAATTTTGCCGACCATGACCGCGAGTCCTGCCGCCGCCGCCGAAAGGAGGGCGGTGTCGGTGAGATAGTTCAGGCTCCAAAATCCCATGGCGGTGAAGAAGAGGTTCCCGCCGAGATCGCAAATCCCGAATCCCGCCTTTTGTCGAACCGAAAGTTTACCGGTATGCATCTCGATACTCCCGCACGCACGCTTCGTACGCCGCGCGCATGCTTTCCGTCGCCGCGGTAAGCGCGGCTTTTTTATCGGTTTTATAGAGCGCGGCGTACTGGCCCATGTCGATGGGCTCGCCGGGAACGATAATCGCGTATTTATCGAATTCGTTCGCGCGGTTTCGAAGCGTTCCCCCGCGCAGCCGCTCGAGCAGGTCGCGGTAATTGTTCGCGGTCTCGACGTAGCGCTCGATCGGCTCGCCGTCCGCCACCGATTCAAGGTCGACGTAAACGAGGAGCTCCACCGTTTCCATGTGGCGCATCGCGTACCACGCCTCACCCGATTCCCTTCCGGCGAGATCTCGGGCGAGCGGCGTCATCCCGTCGATATCGTCGCGGAAAAGTTTCGACCAACACGCGGTTCTGATCCGATAAAGCCGCGCCATCGGCCTGTCGCCCGCGACGGTGTCGATTCCGCAGATCCGCTCCGCCGCGCCGAGGGCCGCTTCGAGTATTTCCGCCTGCGTGCGTTCCCGGGAACCTTGCGCGTCGCCGAAATAAAAGCGCGCGAGGTGTTTAAGCTCGGCGCGGCCGATCGCGCGAAGTCGTTCCGGAATGGTTCCTGTCGCCGCGCGGCTTTCGCGCGGGGCAGGCGCGATTCCAACGCTTGCTTCCAAGCGCGCGAGAAACCGACTCAGTTTCCGATCGATTCCCTTTCCGTAGCGGTAATGCGTGGAAACCGGCAAAAAAAACACGCGCTCCGCGCGGTCCGCGCGGGAGAGGTCTTCGGCTGCCCACAGCGCGAATCGCGCGGTGCCCTGCTCGAGATCGCCGACGCGCTCGCTGCCGTAGGTAACGTGGCCTTCCGGGGCGAGGGCGAGCGGGTAGGGACCGTCCGCGATGAGCTTTCGGATGCGCGTCAATCCTTTCGCGTCGGGATGGATATGGTCGATCGGGATGGCGCCCACTTTCGGGAGGAGCCATCGGATAAAGGCTCCCGACCACAGGGGTACTTCGGCCCCGTAGATGAAGTGCGCGTGCGTGACGCCGCGCAGTCGGGTCCCCGATTTTCGCGCGGCTTTCGGCAGGGCGTGATGGAGCGTGTAGACCATGAGCTGGGGATCGTCGCCGTAGGCGTGGCGAAAGCCGATGATGAGCCGAATCTCCTTGCCGAAAAAGCGCCGATACGCGTCGATCATCCGTTCGGGATGAAGCATGACGGGTTCCTTAAATCGAGTTGCGCGCGCGTAGGCGGGAACGAGATGCCGCGCGACGCCGAGGAACGCGCGGTCGAGGATGCCTTCCGACGGCGGTAGCGCCGGAAGCGGGTCTGTCTGCGGAGTGTACATAGGCTTAGAGTGTACGATGAGCGCGCGCGTTGCGCAAGCGCGGGTCTTTTCCCGCTCTGGCATTCCGGTGTACAGTGACGGTCTATGCAAACCGCACGTAAGCCCCTCGTCTGCGTCGTTTCCTTGCAGGTGCAAACCTCCTTCCAGGCGGTTCCCCTCGGGGCGGCCTGCGTCGTCTCCTCCATTCGATCGGACCCGTCCTTGGGACCGCGCGTCGAGACGCGCCTTTTTGATTTTTCGCTCGAGGACGACGCGCTCGCGGGCCGAGATCCCGAACGCGCTGGCGCGGAGATCGCGAAAAAAATATCGGCGCTCGCGCCCGACGTCGTGGGATTTTCGGTCTATGTTTGGAATCGGCGCGTTTTGGAGCGGGCGGCGGAGGAGCTGAAGCGGCTCGCGCCATCCGTGGCGACGTTCGCCGGCGGTCCGGAAGTTACCGCCGATCCTGGGTCTTTCGCCGTGGGTAAGCCGTTCGATCACGTCGTCGTCGGGGAAGGGGAAACCGCCGCGCTCGCGCTCGTCACCGCTTTGACAACCGGCGCCGCGATTCCCGAAGCCGTCGCGAATCGCCGCCGCTCGGCGCCGGAGGATTGCCGCGCGCTCTCATCACCTTGGCTCGACGGGACGCTCTCCGATTCCCCTTCCGTTCGCGACGGCCGCGGGGCATTGTGGGAACTCGCGCGCGGCTGCCCCTTTCGGTGCGCCTATTGCTACGAGTCGAAAGGCGACAAAAAAGTCCGCGAATTCCCGTTGGAACGGCTTGAGCGCGAATTGGAATATTTCGTGAAATCGGGGATCGAGCGGGTGTTCGTGCTCGACCCGACGTACAACGCGACCCGGGATCGCGCGCTGACCTTACTTTCCTTGATCGAGAAAAAGGCGGGGGACATTCACTTTAATTTCGAGGCGCGCGCTGAGCGGCTTGACCGCGATATGGCGCGCGCGTTCGCGCGCATCCCGTGTTCCCTCCAAATCGGCCTGCAAAGCACGAACGAGGAAGCGCTGAGGCTCGTCGCGCGACCGACGAATTTAAAAGAGTTCTCGCGAAAAATAGCGCTTTTGAACGACGAGGGCGTCGTGTTCGGGCTCGATCTCATGTACGGCCTTCCGGGCGACAGTCTTTCGACGTTTCGCGCGAGCCTCGACTACGCGATAAACCTCTATCCCAACAATCTCGAGATTTTCAGGCTCGCGGTGCTTCCGGGAACGGACCTTCGCGACCGCGCGGCGGAGCTTGGCCTTTCGTTCGCGAAGGCTCCTCCCTATCTCGTCGAGTCGACGCCGAAGTTTTCTTCCCAGGATTTGGGCCGCGCGGCGGACCTTGCCCGCGCCTGCGACGTTTTTTACACGCAGGGAAGAGCCGTTTCGTGGTTTCTCGCGGCGCTTCGCCCGCTCAAGCTGAAGCCCTCTCAGTTTTTTCAGGATTTTTCGGGTTTTCTGCGCGACCCATCGGCGGCGAAAATCGCGCCGGCGCTGCGCTCCCCGACGGAATGCGAAATATCCCAGCGCGACGCGGAGCGCCTGCAGCTCGCGTTCATCGAGAAAAAATACCGGGAAAAGGGAAAAGCCTTCCTGTGGCCGGTCGCGCGAGACGCCATCGCGCTCAACGGGGCGTGGACGCGCGCGCTCGCCGAGGGCGAAACGACGACGCTTGAGCTATCGTACGGCCCCGACGACCTCTTTGGTCCCGACGCGGCCGATTTCGAGTATTTCGCCGAAAACGCGTGCATGGAGCGATGCCGCGCGACCGTGCGCCCGGGGCCCGAAGGCCCCGAGATCGACATTCGTTAAAAAAAGTTACGCTAACCGGGCGGCGATGCGGTCGATGAACTGCCAGCTGTCGAGCACTTCCTTCGCCTTCGGCGTCGCGATTTTCGCGAGGTCCCCGGTCATAACGCCGTCCTCGATGGTTCCGAGCGTGGCGGCCTCGAGGCGTTTCGCGAAATCCGCGAGTTCGTCCGATCCGTCGAGTTCTGCCCGCTTGGCGAGCGCGCCGGTCCAGGCGAAGATGAGGGCGACGGGGTTCGTCGAGGTTTTCTCGCCCTTCAGGTATTTATAGTAGTGGCGCTGCACGGTGCCGTGGGCGGCCTCGTACTCGAAGACGCCGTCCGGCGAGACGAGCACGCTCGTCATCATCGCGAGGGAACCGGACGCTGAGGCGACCATATCGCTCATGACGTCGCCGTCGTAGTTCTTGCAGGCCCAGAGAAATCCGCCCTTTGACTGCATGATGCGCGCGACCGCGTCGTCGATGAGCGTGTAGAAATACTCGATGCCGGCGGCCTCGAACCTCGCCTTGTATTCGTCGTCGTAGACGCGCTGGAAAATTTCCTTGAAGCGGCCGTCGTAAGTTTTGGAGATCGTGTCTTTCGTCGCGAACCACACGTCGATTTTTTCGGAAAGCCCGTAATAGAGGCAGGCCCGCGCGAAGCTTTCGATCGACGCGTCGAGGTTGTGGATGCCCTGGAGTACCCCGGGGCCTTTCATTTCGGCGATGGTTTTGCGGACTTCTTTTCCGTCGGCGCCGGTGAACACGAGTTCGGCCTTTCCGGGGCCGGAAACGGCGAGCTCACAGTTTTTGTAGACGTCGCCGTACGCGTGGCGGCCGAGCACGAGCGGTTTTTCCCAACAGGAAACCGTCGCCTTGACGTTTTTGACGATGATGGGCTTACGGAACACGGTGCCGTCAAGCTCCGCGCGGATGATGCCGTTCGGGCTCGGGGTAAGCCGCTTGAGGCCGTATTCCTCGACGCGGGCGGCGTTCGAGGTAATCGTCGCGCATTTGACTCCGACGCCGAGCCGCTTGATCGCGGCGGCCGACTCATACGTGATTTTGTCGTCCGAATCGTCCCGCGCCTTGAGTCCGAGGTCGAAATACTCGACTTTGAGATCGACGAAGGGGGTAAGGAGCTTTTCTTTAATTACTCCCCACAGAATGCGCGTCATTTCGTCGCCGTCGAGTTCGGCGATCGCGTTTTTCATCGTGATTTTGGCCATTTTCGTTCCTTTCTGCCGTATCCTATCCCGAAAAAGCCGTTTTTTGCAACTAAGGATATTCCCGGTCCCGATTGACGTAAGCGCTTCCTGCGCGTACAAATGGAGTATGCCCAACGAAGAGCCCGTCTCCGTCGACGGAATTTTAGATGTCGCCATCGAGGCGGGAATGATCGTTCTCCAAAACGGCGGAGAAACGTACCGAACGGAAGAAACCATGGGGTCCATGGCCCGCTCGCTCGGCGCCACCTCGGCTCAGGCTTTCGTCACCCCGACGGTCGTCATGCTTACCTGCACGGGTAAGGACGGCCTGAGCCGGACGCGCATCGAGCGGATTCGGGAACGGTCGATCAATTTAGGAAAAATCGCGAGCGTGAACGAAATATCGCGCCGACTCGCCGGGCATGGGCGACGCAAACTCGTCGGCGCGGGAGTGGCCACGTCGCTTCTCCGTCGCGTCGTCTCGTCCCGAAATTATGGTCCCGTGAGCGTCACCGTCGCGACGGGCCTCGCGGCGTTTTTCTTTTCGCTTTTGTTCGCCGGCTCGCCGCGGGAGTCAGTTGTCGCGTTCGCCCTCGGCGTCCTCCTCCGGCTCGCGCTTTCCCTTTTTCAGCCGCTCGGGCTTTCGGCCTTCATCGTTTCGGTGTTTGGCGGCTTCGTGGTTGCCCTGCTGTCCCGGCTGGCGGTTTTGGTCGGCATCGCCTCGACGTCGGGGAACGTGAGCTCCGCGGTCCTCATGATACTCGTCCCGGGAATAGCCATCGTGAACGCGATCCGCGACATTATCGCCGGCGACCTCATGGCCGGTTCGGCGCGCCTCTTGGAGGCGTTCGTCACCGCCGCGGCCCTTTCGATCGGGGCCGCTTTCGGCCTGTTGCTGTTTCCGGCGGAGGCGAGCATCGCGTCGACTTCGGTGTATCTCGAGGACGCGAGCGCCGCCTTTATTTGCTCGTTTTGCGCGACCGCGGCCTTCGCGTGGTTTTTTCAGATTAATCGGTATGATATTTTTTGGTCGTCGCTTTTCGGCGCGATCGGCTGGAGCGTGTATCTCGCGGCGAATCGGTATTTCGCCTCTCCCATGACCGGCTACCTCATCGGGGCCCTGTTCGTGGGCTTCCTCTCCGAGGCGGGCGCGGTCATCCTGAAAAAGCCGGCGACGGTGTACATCGTGCCGGGCATAATCCCGCTCGTTCCCGGCGGCGGCATGTACGAAACGATGTTTCAGGCCGTTTGGGGAAACGTGGACGCGGCCTCTTCCACCGGCTTTAACACGCTGACGGCCGCCGCCGCCATCGCGGTCGGCATCGCGCTCGCCTCATCGTTCGCCCGTCTCGCCGGCAAGATTCTCCGGCGGGCTTCCGCGCGCGGGCGACACGAGCCGATGAAATGCGGTGTCCGTCCATGCCGACGATCTTGCATACCCACGATCCTGCCTCGACGACGTCGCCGACGCGGGGAATGCTTCCTTTCGACGATAGGAGATAACCGGCTATCGTGTCGTAATTTCGGGAGCCGTCGCCGGTTTCCGGAAACTTAAAAATTCCCGCGAGCTCTTCCATGCGCGCCTGGCCGCTTACGAGCCATGTCCCGTCCTCACGGCGCTCGATTTCCCCGTCCCCTTCCTTTGTCCCGAGTCCCTTCAAAAGTTCCGCCACGAGCCCATTTCTCGTCACCATGCCGTCAATACCCCCGTATTCGTCGATGATGAGGGCAACGCGGCTATCGGTTTCCGCGATAGTGCCGAGCGCCCGTTTCAGGTATGAAAACCGGCTTCGAGACGAGGGCTTTAAGCCCAACCCATTGAGCGTCCTGCAGGGACAGCAAAAAATCCCGCGCCGACAGCACGCCGAGCACCGCGTCGACCGTTTGAGCGCAAACGGGAAAATATGAAAAGCACGGATACTCGCGGACGCGCTCGAGTATCGCTTGCTGTTTCGACGCCGCGTCGATCCACACGATGTCATTGCGCCTCGTCATGCAGGAGCCGATTTTCCTCGCCGCGGGAATGATGAGGTCGCTGCTATCGGCGTCCTTTAGGCTATCCTTCTTTTTTTTGTTCATGGTTCGGCCAGTGTAGCATTGCCGCCGCCTTTTTGTATATGAGATGCATAAATATGCAAGACCACTAGAATAGAAGCCCGTTATCGGGTATCGTGAAAGCGTCTTTTCTCAATAAGACGGAACGAATTATAGCAGAGGTGTGTATGCTGGTCATGAAATTTGGCGGTACTTCCATGGGAAGCGCCGCCAGGATGAGCAACTCGGTCGAGATCATCCAAAGCCGGTCTAAAATCGATCGGATCGGCGTTATCGTTTCGGCTGTCGGCGGCGTTTCAAATCGCCTGCAGGACAGTATCACGAGTTCCCTTCAACTCGCGGGCACCGCGACCGGGAACATGCAGACCACTACCACCACGACAACCACTGGGTTTACCGGCACGACCGGGGATCTCGTTTCCTCGATCAAGAAAACCCACGAAGACATCATAGCCGAATTGGCGAAGTCCATACCCGGCTTTCGCAGCGAGCCCGTCATCGCGACTCTCGCGCCCTATTTTGCCGATTACGAGCGCATGCTCGCCGCGATCGCGGCGTTCGGCGAATGCCCCGACACGGTCGAGTGCCGGATCATGGGACTCGGCGAGCAACTGTGCGTCCCGATCATGGCCGAGCTTTTGCGCGCGAAGGGCGAGGACGTCGAGGTCCTCGACAGCCGAAAGCTCATCACGACCGAGGGCAAGCTCTCCGAGGGCGACCCCGTCTATGACCGGATCGACGCCGCGTTCGCGCCCTGGGTCGGCTCCGGCGCCCGCGTCCTGTTGGCGCCGGGCTTCATCAGTTCCGACGTGACCGGAAAGCCCTCCCTCCTCGGGCGCAACGGATCGGACTTTTCCGCCGCCCTTATGGCCATGGGACTCAAGGCTGGCAAGCTCGAGATTTGGTCCGACGTCGACGGCGTCTACACCGCCGACCCGCGCATCGTCTCCGACGCAATTCTCGTGAACGACATCAGTTACGAGGAAGCCATGGAGCTTTCGTTTTTCGGCTCGAAAATCCTGCATCCGAAGACGATTATCCCGATCGCCGCGCGCAAGATCGAGACGTGGAGCCTCAATAGCTTCAACCCAACGGCGCGCGGTACGCGCATCGCTCTAGCCGACACGATTCCCCTCGACCCATCGATCGGGCCGGTGCGCGGCGTTTCGTGCCTCAAGGACACGGCTCTCGTCAGCGTGGCCGGCGCGGGACTCAAGGGGAAAAAAGGCACCGCCGCGCGCGTGTTCAGCGCGGTCAGCCGCTCGGGCGTTTCGGTGCTCCTTATCACCCAATCGAGCTCGGAGTACACGATCAGCTTTTGCGTTCGGGGGTCCGAGGCCAAGACGGTGAAAAAGGCCTTGCAGGACGAGTTCTCGCTCGAGATTCGCGAGAACCTCATCAACGAAATTTCGGTGCTGCCGAAAATGGCGATCGTGTCGATCGTCGGCGACGGCATGAAGCAGCGGAAGGGCGTCGCGGGAACCCTGTTCTCGTCGCTCGCGTTCGGGGGAATCAATATTCACGCCATAGCCCAAGGGTCGTCTGAGCGATCCATCAGCACGGTCGTAGCGGACGCCGATGGCGACAAAGCCGTCCGCATCGCCCATAGATTCTTTTTCAACACGATGCAGACGATCGAGGTTTTCCTGTTCGGCATCGGCGTGGTTGGGGGAAAGCTTCTCGACCAAATTAAGCTGCAGCAGGAAGAGCTCCGGAAATCCCAGGTCGACATTCGCGTTTGGGGAATCTCCAACTCAAAAAAGATGCTCGTCGACAAGCGCGGCGTAAAGCTCTCCCGCTGGCGCGAGAGCTTTGACGCGTCGACGGAAGTGTCGTCGGTTGAAAGCGTCATTGCGTTCGTGAAGGCCGAAAAGCCGCTCAACCCGGTGTTCGTCGACTGTACGGCGACGGGGAACCTTCCGGAAAAATACCCGGAAATTCTCGCCGCGGGCATGCACGTTATCACGCCGAACAAGCGCGCGAATTCCCTGTCGATGGCGTTTTACCGCGAGCTTCGCTCTGCCGCAGCGGCGAACCGCAAACGGTTTTTGTACGAGACGAACGTCGGCGCGGGGCTTCCCGTCATCGATACGTTTCGGAACATGCTGAAATCGGGCGACTCCCTCGTTTCGTTCTCCGGCATTATGTCCGGCTCCCTTTCCTACATTTTCGGCCGCCTCGACGAAGGCGCGTCGTTTTCGCAGGCGGTGCTTGAGGCGAAGGACCGCGGCTTCACCGAGCCCGATC